>NZ_JBEAHS010000032.1:0-237582 GCF_040062505.1 Klebsiella sp. JN_Kp127 | reverse complement strand
AAGCCGCAGCGAAACCGGCAGTAGCACAGAAAGCCCAGGCGGCGAAGAAGCACCATAAAGCCGCAGCGAAACCGGCAGTAGCACAGAAAGCCCAGGCGGCGAAGAAGCACCATAAAGCCGCAGCGAAACCGGCAGTAGCACAGAAAGCCCAGGCGGCGAAGAAGCACCATAAAGCCGCAGCGAAACCGGCAGTAGCACAGAAAGCCCAGGCGGCGAAGAAGCACCACAAAGCGGCGCACCACGCAGCCAAACCGACGGTACAACCGGCGGCATAACGGTCAGAGCGTTAAGGTGATAAACCGGCGCTGAATAGCGCCGGTTTTTTTTCAGGAGGACATCATGCTGCAACGTTATCGCTTCGAATTGCTGTTGGTTCTGCTCATCGTCTGCGCGCTGTTTACCCTTCGCTTGATGTTTAAATAGCGGACTGCTGAACCCATTTACGCGCCGGCGGCGTATAGTCGCGAAAACCGGCGATAATCTCCTCTGCCGAGGCAGCAAACGGCAGCATCTCCGCGTAGCGCGGGTGCATAAACCCTTCCCGCACCATGTTATTGACCATCGCCTGCAGCGGATCGTAATACCCTTTAATATTCAGAAATGCGCACGGTTTTTCATGGATGCCCAGCTGCGCCCAGGTCCACTGTTCGAAAATTTCTTCCAGCGTCCCCGCTCCGCCCGGCAGAGCAATAAAGCCGTCGGCCAGCGCCGCCATTTTGGTTTTTCGTTCGTGCATATCCTCAACCACATGCAGCTCCGTCAACCCGCGGTGGGCAATTTCCCGCTCCACCAGGCCGCGCGGCATTACGCCAATCACCACGCCGCCGGCCTCAAGCGCCGCATCGGCAACCGCCCCCATCAAGCCAACTTTGCCGCCGCCATAGACAACAGCCAGTCCCTGCTGCGCCAGCGTGTGGCCAACCCGTCGGGCAGTGTCGAGATACAGCGGATGTTCGCCAGCTGAAGAACCGCAGAAAATACCTATCGATTTCATCTTCGTTATTACTCCTCTCTTCTGGTGGGCGATAATTTAACACAACGGCAACCTTTGTGCGCAGGTTGAGACCCGCGGAGAAAAGAGAGACGAGGCGCCTGCTGGCGAAGAAATATCCTTGTGGTTCAGTAAAATATCGCCGGAATGGGTAAAAGATCCGCAATCGCAAGCAATGTACAAGAAAAGTGACGTTTACCTCTTGCCACATCCCCTGCCTGCCGCTAATATGCGTCCCCGTTGTCACCACAACATTGCGTTCGTAGCTCAGTTGGTTAGAGCACCACCTTGACATGGTGGGGGTCGTTGGTTCGAGTCCAATTAAACGCACCATAATGCGTCTGTAGCTCAGTTGGTTAGAGCACCACCTTGACATGGTGGGGGTCGATGGTTCGAGTCCATTCAGACGCACCAATCTTGTTTCTTATCATTCCCTCTCAACATTACCCTGCAGCATCTTGACCGGAAAACGCACGCCTTCTGCGCTTCCCGCCTGAACGTTATCGAACCCTGCCAACGACAAAGCTAAAGCCGATTATTCGCGACTCCGACTGGCCTGCGCCATCGCCAGGGCATCTTCCCCTGCCGGCAGCCGCGAAGGGGCATCAGGATCGTTCACCATTCGCCAGACGGCCTGAGCCACATCGACAGCCCGCGTCACGCTGGCGTTTTCCTGGATGCTGTCGAGGATCTGCTGGCCGAGCGCCGCATAGCTCTCCGGGAACTGCCCCATCGTTCGACGCGCGTTTTCCCCGAAGCGGGTTTGGGGGTCGCGTCCCGGCAGGATCACCCCGACGCGAATATTGAAGGGCCGCAGCTCCAGCGCCAGGGACGCCGTGAAGGCGTTCACCGCCGCCTTACTCGCGGTATAGACCGCCAGCAGGGGCATCGGCTGTAGGGTGACCGCCGAGGTGATATTCACGATCGTCCCGCTACGGCGCGCTCTGAACCGGGGAAGTACCGCCTGGGTCATGGCGATAGTCCCAAGAGTATTGGTGGCAAACAGGTTCGCTATCGCCTCGTGCGACGCCCCCTCCAGGGCGTTGAGCATCCCCACTCCGGCGTTATTGACCAGAACGTCAATCTCTCCGGCCTCGGCAATCGCCTCGGCGATACTCTGCGCTGAGGTGACGTCAAGGCGCACCAGCCGCAGACGGTCGCTGGCTGGCAACAGATCCTCTCGCAGAACCCGCATCGTGGCGATAACCTTCCAGCCCTGTTCAAGAAAATAACGCGCCGTCTCCAGGCCAAAACCCGATGAACAGCCGGTGATCATAATCGTTTGCATCTCTCTGTCTCCGATTGGCTTCTTCCTTTTCATCATAGACAGCCCGCTCCGGACGATATAGGGTCAATAATCCATCATTCTTTAGCAGGAGTCCGGAAATGAGCGACCCGCTGGCGGAAATCATTGCGATGCTAAATCTCAGAGCGGTGCTGACCAAAACCATTGAGGGGGCGGGAGAATGGCGCGTCATTCGCTCGGACCAGGGCATGTCGTTCTATGGCGTGGTGCTGGAAGGAGGCTGTCGGCTGGAAATAGACCAGTATCCGCCGCAGACCCTGCGCGCCGGGGATTTTATGCTGATCCCGGCGGCGTACCGCTTCGCGCTTACCAGCCTGACCCCGCCGCCTTCACCGGCGCTGGAGACCACCCCGGTGAAACTGGCGGAGGAACACTTTCGCCTGGGAGCCCTCGACCAGCCGGCGGAGATGCTGGCGCTGATTGGCCACTGCGCTGCCGATTCGGATAACGCCAGCCTGCTGACCTCGCTGCTGCCCGCCCTGGTGGTGGTTCGCGACCAGCCGCGGCTGGCCACCTTTGTCGGACTGCTGAAAGAGGAAGCCCAGGCGAATCGCGCAGGTAAATCTTTCGTTCTGGCGCGGATGGTTGAGCTGCTGTTTATCGAGGCCATCCGCTCCTGCGAAACACTCGCCACCCCAGGCCTGGTGCGCGGCCTGAGCGACCCGCGGATCGCCCAGGCAATCCGTCTGCTGCATGAGGCCCCCGCCAGACGCTGGACCGTCAACGCCCTGGCCGCCGACTGCGCGCTGTCTCGCTCGACGTTGTTTGAACGCTTTACCGGCCTGACCGGAATGACCCCGATGGGCTATCTGTTGAACTGGCGCATGACCCTGGCGATGCGGTGGCTGGGAGAGCCGGGCATCAGCATGGCGGATATCGCCGAGCGCCTCGGCTATGGCTCGGCCAGCGCGTTCAGCGTGGCTTTTACCCGCTATGCCGGGACATCGCCCGGCAAATATGCCCGCCTGCGGGCGGCGCAGCGTACGCCCGGGCCCGCCTTAAGCTAACCTGCCGCAATCGTCGTCTGCAGCCAGCGCTCAAACGCCTGCAGCGCAGGCTCCCCCTCGCCGCCGCCGGGTTTGATCAGGCAGAAGCGCTTGGCCAGCGTCGGGGAGCCCGGCCACGGGGCGACCAGCGTCCCGTTACGCAGCTCGCTCTCCACATACATCTTCGGCACCAGGGCCACGCCCTGCTGGCTGAGTACCGCAGCGATCGCCATCTCATGCAGATCATAGCGCGGCCCCTGCGCCGGGTTATCCAGCGCCAGACCACACTCCCGGGCATAGTGCAGCCAGGCATCCGGATTTTGCCGCCGATGAATGCGCGGCAGCCGGTTCAGCAGCCCCGGGAGATCGTTATCCGTCAGCAGCGCAGCATGACAGACCGGCAGCAGATACTCCGCAAACAAAAACGTCACATCCATTACGGTCCACGCCGGGTGATCAAAATGGATAGCCGCATCAAATCCGCTGCCCGGCAGAATGAAGGGGTCGCTGCGAGCGGCGATATTGACCACGATATGCGGATGCTGCGCCGTGAACTGCCCGAGGCGGGGGATGAGCCAGCGGCTGGCGAAGGTGGGGAGCACGGCGATCTCCAGACTGCGGCCATCGGCCGGCATCCCGCTGACGTCGAGGGTTTCCCGCTCCAGCCTGCTGAGGATCTCGCGGACCTGTCTGGCATAGCGGGCGCCGGCCGGATTGAGCCGTACCCGGCTCCCGATTCTGTCGAATAGTTTGCTGTCGAGGAGCGCTTCCAGACGGGCGATCTGCCGGCTGATGGCCCCTTCCGTTAACGCGAGCTCCGCCGCCGCGCGGGCAAAGTTGCCGTGGCGGGCGGCGGCCTCAAAGGCCAGTAGCGCAGCGCTGCTGGGAATTTTACGACGCATAGCCAATGCTCCTTGTGCAGGCTGACTGAAAGTCAGTGACAGAATATCACTGAGTCTTGAATAAACATCGTTTTTCAGCGCCATTTTCGCCAGATAGGATGAAGTAAATTCACTGAAGCGCCTTATGCGCTCAATCATCTGTCTCTCGAGGTCACTATGCTCTATGTCGTCGAATGCGCCTACACCGACCCGCAAAGCGAAGCGGCGTGGAATACCTTTTACAATCTGGAAAAATTACCGGCGCTGGTCTCGGTGCCCGGTTTTCATGCCTCGCAGCGCTTCTGCGCGCTCAGCGAGGGCTGCCCTCGCTACCTGGCGCTACACGATATCCGCGATGCCGCCGTCATCGACAGCGACGCCTATCGCCGCAACGGCGGCGGTCATTTTGCCCGCTGGCAATCGGCGATCGCCGACTGGCATCGCCACCTCTATCTCACAACTAACGCGCTGCGGGAGGTTGCTCCGGACGAGGTGCTGCTGCTGAGCGATACCGTGGAAGCCCTGCCCGTCGCTGCGCCGGTCGTCCTGCAGCCCGGCGGTCTGGCCACCCGGCATACCCGCTATGCCGCCATCGTCCCGCGTGACGACCTGCATCCCCACGCCGCCACGGCCGCCGTCTTTGTCTATCAGCCCATTACCGCCCGGTTGCGTCACCCGGCGGAGCAAGCGTGAGGTCAACATGACACCAGCTCCCTTTTATTCCCTGACAGCAGGCGACCTGACGATAAGCGCCATCAGTGATGGCCAGATGACGGCGCCGCTGACGTTACTGGCGGGGATTGCCCCTGAAGAGGCGGCGCGTCTGCAGCGCCAGGCCGGGTTAATCTCGCCGGAGATCATTGAGATCGGCGCTTACCTGATCCGCGGACGCGGGCACACGGTGCTGGTGGATACCGGCACCGGCGGGGCCAACGGCGTCGGCGGCGCGCTTATCGCCAATCTGGCGCTGCTCGGCGTTCGCCCTGAGGACATTGACACCATCCTCCTCACCCACGCGCACCCGGACCATATCGGCGGCCTGCTGACCGCGGCCGGTACACCGGCTTATCCCAACGCCAGGGTGTTCCTGCCCTCGCGGGAAAGCGCTTACTGGCTGGCGCCGTCGACACTGGACAACGCCAGCGAGCGTGGACAACGCAACGTGCTGCTCGTCCGGCGCGTAATGGCGATCTGCGCGACGCAAATTCGTGCTATCGATGAAAATGAGCGGATCGCCGGGATCCGACCATGTCCCCTGCCCGGCCATACGCCGGGGCATACCGGATATCGCCTCGAGGCGGGCGGAACGTCGCTGCTGATCTGGGGGGATATCGTCCACTTTCCCTCGATCCAGAGCGCCCGGCCAGAGGCATCGGTGGCCTTTGACGTCGATCCTGACCAGGCGCGGCGTACACGGGAAAGTCTCCTGCGCCAGGCCGCCAGCGAGCGGTGGCTCGTCGCCGGTATGCATCTTGGCCTGCCGGGATTCGCCAGCGTGGAGAATACCGCCTCAGGCTACTGCCTGCGCCCGGTGTGACCTTCACGCAAAACACCGATCACAGCAAAACCCCGGTCGTGGCATTAACGCGACCGGGGCGTGGTGTCTGGGGAAGTGGATTAGCCGTTAACCGCGGCGCTTCCAGCCTTTTTTACTTTTGCAGCTGGCGGTGGTGGCGACCCAGGGGTGACGCAGCTGGGTCAACTGAAGATCCTGAGAGGCCGGGCTGTCGGCCCAGCGTTTGTTGCACAGAGGCTTACGAGTTGCAATGACCATAAAAACGCTCCTGAAAAGTAATGAACAGTTCCCTGGGTAATTCCATAAGTTCAGAATCAGCTTATCATCACTTAAACGTTGTTATTTCAATCTTTGTTTTGCTATGTAAATGGTGATTGCCACCTGAAAGGCATAAAATTGATTTAGATCAAGGTAAATGCAATTTTTTGTTTCCACCACCTATATTTTCAACCGTTTAACTTCGCACACCTCTTGATTAAGACTTTTCCTATACCACATAATCCAACAGAAGTGAGCGATTTTATCAGATTTTTATTCTAGTTATGTATGCGAATGTGGTTAATTGTTTTGATTATTCTAGCTCATAAAATTCACTTGGTCAGACCGCCGCAGGCGGGTACTCTGCACCGGCAATACGGGGATTTGTCAGGGAGTGGTGGATGACTACAGGCTATAAACTACTTGGCTATAAGTTAGCGGATAATATTTTCTACTGCCTGCATCATCGGGAAATTATCGCGTTACGTGGGACGCGAACGCAAGTTCAGCTGCGCAGCACCATGGCGTGTTTACTGGAATATTTGCTGGCGCATGGCAGAGAACGTCTGGTCAGTGATGAAGAGTTAATGATTAACGTCTGGGAGAAAAATAATCTCCGTCCGTCCGCGCAGCGATTATGGCAGGTCATTCAGACCTTAAAATCTCGCTTAAACCAGGCGGGGGTCGAAAGCGTGTTAATTATCCGCGTTAAGTGCGCAGGGTATTATATTAATCCTGCTTGTGTAGCCGAAATTTATTCCTTCAAACCGCCGGGCATGATGAATTATATAAACACCTCGCCTGCTGATATGAATAAACTTCTGGTTCGCAGCTAATCTCCTTCCCGCGCCGTTTAGATCGCTTGTAACAGGGTTTATCCTTTGAATATTTTAATTCACAGCAATAATATTTATTTTAATATCGGCCTCGCCCAGTGTTTCAGAGATATTCAGGAAACCTTGCCCGGTCTGAACATTATTCATTCACTGCCGCTCAGCCATCTGCCCGATCCGGCCGGGCTGGATGTGATTATTTTAGCGCTGGAAAACTATCACGATTATCAGGCCACTGCTGAATTAGCCCAGCGCTATCCCGGCCTGGTGGTCGGATTTACCTCCGCCAACAACGTCAAACGCGGACGCGCCTTTTACGCGGATACCCTCCTGTGGGTCAGCCAGCGGGAAAGCGTTCAGGAGATCCGCCGCCTTCTGCTCCGTCTGGCAGATCGCAGCCGCCCTTTCGCGCCGCGCCATCAGCGTCAGAGTCGCTCCTCCCGGCTGCGAGCCCCACTCAATGACCTGGAGATGCAGATGATCCGTGGCGTGGTCGGCGGCCAGTCGATTAATCAGATGGCAGACACGCTGGGCGTCAATCGCAAGCGGGTTTACAACGGACTGGAGCGGATCAAAAGTAATTTTCGCCTCGTCAGCCATACCCATTTTCATCATTTTATGACCGCAGAGGCCACGTTTAGCCGCCTCTGCGCCGATCTGAGTTGCTATAGACCAGGGCTACGACCAGCCCGGCAACGACGTGCTGCATCGCGACCGGCCGAAAATCATTCATATTATTTGAATGAGTTTCGCAAATTGTTTTGATTTTAACCGCCAGGCTTTGCGCGTATTCTTTATCACATCAGGGCGACAAGCCCTATATCAGACACCAGATTAAGGAATATGACCATGAAATCCATCAAAACTTTCGTTGCTGTTGCTGCACTGTCGCTGTTCTCTTCCGTCAGCTTCGCCCAGAGCGTCAGCGCCACCGCTTCCACCCTGGACCGTGCAGAAGCCAAAATCGCCGCCCAGGCCGCTGAGCAGGGTGCGTCCTATAAAATCACCAGCGCCCAGTTTAATAATCGCGTTCATATGACGGCTGAGCTGAGCAAATAATCTCTTCCCTCTTTCGCGATTAAAAAAGCGCCGTCAAAAACGGCGCTTTTTTTCGCCTCTTTCTCCGGACAGTGATTTCCTGACCGACGCGCTATGGCGTTCAGCCGATGACGGGCCAATACTTAGCGCATCCCCCGGATAAAGAGAGCCCCATGATGAAAGCCTGGATCGTCAACAAACCCGGTTCGCTGGACAATCTGCAGCTTGTCGATCTTGCCGACCCCGGCGCGCCGGCGGCAGGCGAGATCCGCGTAGCGCTACACGCCACCTCCCTGAACTATCACGATTTGCTGGTAGCGACGGGGGTGATTCCCACTGCCGATCGGCGGATCCTGATGGCGGACGGCGCGGGAGTGGTCGAAGCGGTTGGCGCCGGGGTCAGCGAGTTTCAGCCAGGCGATCGGGTGGTCGCTGGCTTTTTCCCGCAGTGGCTGGATGGCCGTCCGGGCCCGCAGGTGAAGGACTTCAGCCAGACGCCGGGCGACGGCGCCGAGGGGTTCGCCTGCCAGTATGTGGTCAGACCGGCCAGTCATTTTACCCATGCGCCTGACGGATGGCGCTTCAGGGAGGCGGCGACGATCACCACCTCCGGCCTCACCGCCTGGCGCGCGCTGGTGGTGGAGGGGCGGCTAAAAGCGGGCGATACGGTGCTGACGCTCGGCACCGGCGGCGTGTCGATAACCGTCTTGCAGCTGGCGAAAAGCATGGGCGCGCAGGTCATCGTCACCTCCTCATCCGATGAAAAGCTCGCCCGCGCGCGCGCCCTGGGGGCTGACCATCTCATCAATTACCGCACCACCCCGGCCTGGGGCGCTACGGTGCAGGACATTACCGGTCATCGCGGGGCCGATATTATCCTGGAGATCGGCGGACCGGGCACCCTGGGCCAGTCGTTCGAGGCCGTCAGTGTTGGCGGACACATCGCGCTGATCGGCGTCCTGACTGGCTTCGAAGGTCATGTGCCCACCCATCTGCTGATGAGTAAACAGGCCCGACTGCAGGGGCTGGTGGTGGGTCATCGCCGGCAACAACAGGACTACGTCAACGCGCTGAACCTGCAGGCGTCGCGGCCGGTCATCGATAAAGTGTTTGATTTTGCGGCCTTACCAGACGCCTTCCGCTATCTGCAAAGCGGCGCCCATTTCGGCAAAATTTGCGTGGAGTGGTAGTGGTGAGGAGATGAGATGAACAGGGCCTCCATGCCCTGGGAACGGCTTTATTCGAAAAAGACGTCCGGATTTTCTGACAGCGAAACAAAGGATTTGGTGTTTTTATCCAGCGCCTGAATCTCGCCGCTTTCAATGTCATAGAACCAGCCGTGCAGGCGCAGGGTCTGGTCGCGCAGACCGACCGCCACCGACGGATGGGTTTTGATGTTGTTCAGCTGAGCGATGACGTTTTCCTGCACCATGCCGTTGACCTTATCGGTTTCGCTGGCCCAGGTTTTCTTTTCCACCACCGCTTTCGCAGCATCAGCGTAGCGCAGCCAGTGAGACACCGCCGGCATCGGCTCCAGGCACTGGCAGGTGGCGATCGCTTTCATCGCCCCGCAGTTAGAGTGGCCGCAGATCACGATATCCGTCACGCCCAGCGCAACCACGGCATACTCGATGGTCGCGGATACACCGCCCGGCTCCGGCCCGAAAGACGGCACGATATTCCCGGCATTACGAATAACAAAGAGCTGTCCCGGCTCCTGCTGGGTAACCAGTTCCGGCACCAGACGGCTGTCAGAGCAGGAGATGAAAAGCGCTTTGGGATTCTGGCTGGAGGCCAGGCTGCGGAAGAGCTCTTTACGCTGGGGGAAGATCTCTTTCTGGAAGTTGAGGAAGCCCTCAATGATATGTTGCATAGCAGTGTCTCTTCTCTGTAGTTATTACGGTATGACAAAGATCACAGTTATTCAGTTTACCATCGCTGACAGGAATGGGAATCGTTATTCAAACAGTTGCGCAGAAAACGCGCGCCGCGGATGCCCGTTCAGCCTCGCCTTTTCCACTAGGTTTTCACGTGCTTTCCTGAGCCAGTTTGTTACTCTGTTTGCTCGTACCGTCCCCACGTTGCCGACCGCCTACCGGCGGCGGACATACCAGGAGTTGCTATGTTCTTATCCAGCCTGATGGCCCTTGCCGCGGTGCTGATCATGGGGGTGATCAGTCCCGGCCCGAGCTTTATTTTTGTCGCGCGCAATGCGGTCGCCCGCTCGCGCCTGCACGGTCTGGTGACCGCCCTGGGCACCGGCGCCGGCGCCGCCATTTTTTCTATTATGGCGATGCTGGGCCTGCAGAAGGTGCTCACCGCGGTGCCGGAGCTGTTTATTGGCTTGAAAGTAGCGGGCGGGCTCTACCTGCTATGGTTGGGCTATAAGATTTTCCGCGGTTCGGCGCAGCCGATGGATTTTTCCGCCAGCGGCATGGACGGCAACCGTTCGTTGCTGAAGACTTTCCGCGACGGGCTGTATACTCAGTTGAGCAATCCCAAAACCGCGCTGGTGTTTGCCTCGATTTTTACCGCCGTGCTGCCGGCGCAGATCCCCACCGCCTTCTATTACATCGTGCCGCTGATGAGTTTCCTGATCGACGTCAGCTGGTATTCGCTGGTGGCGCTGGTGCTCTCCGCTGATCGTCCGCGTCGGGTCTACCTGCGGCTGAAGCGGCGAATCGATATCGCCACCGCGACGGTGCTGGGGGCGCTGGGACTGCGGCTTATCGCCACCTCCCTCACCCGCTAGCGGCTACACGGTATGGATGCGAATATCGTGTTGCTGAAAGGCAACGCGATATTCACGACTGATGTTCTCCTCCACCACCAGCACATCGATATCGCTGCTCGCGGCCACCACGAATCGCGCCACCGCCGGAATTTTATCCGAGGTCAGGCCGATAATAATTTCGCTGCACTGCTTAATCACCGCTTTCTTAAACTCGCAGTCGGCATAGTCAAAGCCGGTCAGGCCCGACTCTGGCGCCATGGCGCAGCCGCCGATAAACCCCTGGTCGAATAACATCCCCTGCACCTGAGCCACCGCCGCGGCCCCAACGCAGCCCCCGCTCGCCCGCTGCACCTGGCCGCCGAGCATCACCACCTCGTAGAGCGGCTTTTTCACCAGTACCGCGGCGATCTCCGGAGAGTTCGTTACCACCGTCAGCGCCAGCTCGGCGGGCAGCGCCTCGGCCATCGCCAGATTGGTGGTGCCGGTATCAATGAAAAGGATGCCGCCGGGTTTCACCAGCCGGGCGCACTGCTGCGCGATCCTGAGTTTTGTTGCTCGGTTTTTATCTTTCCGTTCACTGTAATCTCCCGCTTCCGGCAGGCTCAACACCGCCCCGCCGTAGACTTTTTTACAGACGCCTTCGCGGCTAAGCTCATGCAGATCGCGGCGGATGGTGTGCTCAGACACCTGAAGACGCGCCGCCAGCTCCGCACACACCACCCTGCCGTTTTCCTGCAGGATCTGGCAAATCAGCGCTTGTCGCTGTTGAGGAAAAGCAGCATAATCGAGCAAAGAAACTCCTTAAATCATCATAAACGAGCAACAGCAAGCATGATCGTCTGCCCTGCCGTGATTGTCAATGTTCCTGCCCGGAGGTTTACCATGAAAATTGCCCATTTCGCCCTGTGGACCCAACGGCTTGAGGCTCAGGCCCGCTTCTGGGTCGAGTTCTTTGCCGCCAGCATCAATGAAAAATACCTCAGCCAGACCAATCCCGGCTTTGCCTCCTATTTTGTCACCATCGACGACGAGGTGGTGATCGAGCTGATGACCAAGCCTGGCCTGCAGCAGGCCAGCGCTGATAATAACCATACCGGCTGGGCGCACCTGGCCCTCTCGGTGGGCGGCGCAGAACAGGTCGATGCCCTTGCCCAGCGCGCCGGCGCGGCGGGAATACTGGTTTCACCGCCGCGCACCACCGGCGACGGCTATTATGAGGCGGTGATCGCCGATCCCGATGGCAACCTGATTGAAATCGTCGCATAGTCAGCAGACCGCCAGCCATAAGGAGGCATCCATGGCACATTACCGGATCATCGACACCGCGGCCTGGCCCCGCCGGGACCATTTCACCTTTTACCGACAATTTGCCAACCCCAGCTTTAATCTCTGCGTTCCGATAGAGGCGCAGCGCCTGTACGAATGTGCGAAGGACCGTCGGGTCTCGTTTTTTCAGCTCGCGCTCTATGCCCTGCTGCGCGCGGCCAACGGGGTACCGCAGCTCCGACAGCGCATGCGCAATGGCGAGGTGATTGAATATGACAGTCTGGCGGTCATGACGCCGGTGATGACCGTCGAGGAGGGCTTCCGCCAGGTATGGTGCGACAACGCCCCCGAGTACACCACCTTCAGCGCCGCGGCAACGCCAAAGATCGTCGCGGCAAGAGAGACATCGCCTGCGCCGCTCATCGTCGATGGCGAACATTTTATCTGCGCCAGCTGTCTGCCGTGGCTCCACTTCACCTCGATGACCCATGCGGAATACGCGGTGGGCGCCGCGGTTCCGGCGCTCACCTGGGGGAAACTGCAGAACGGCGTGATCCCGGTGGCCGGGCGATTTAACCATGCCTTCGTCGACGGTCTCCACGCCAGCCGCTTTTATGCCCTTATCGAAGAGGGGTTTTGCGACCCCGAGCGGCTCTGGCAGCCGCTAGCCGCAACCGCCCCCTCACTGCTTCCCCCTGCGGCGAAGGAGCGTTAACGTCTGCCCGGAACCGACCGTCACGGTGCCTTACGCCGTACACGGCGGTCGGTACGGGTTCACTCTCATCGTTCTCGCCCAGCCGGCGAATACCGCGCAGGTGTGACGCCTGTTCAGAACCTCGCGATGGAAAGGCTGGGTCGCGGACAGCATTCTGGCCCACCCTCATCGGGCAGCGGAAACCACTGCTTCATAGCCAAAGAATGGGATTATATTGCCGAACCTTTGCTAAGGATAATTGGTTATAAATCATAGCGTTTCAGTGTTAGACAGGGCGAAGTGCGCCTCTTATCTTTCGTCATGAATTGTAAATCACCACGCAATCACTTGATGAGGTAGCACTTTTGTCCAGATTACAACAAGGATTAAAAACCAGAAAAACCCGCTTTGCCCTGGCGCTAAAAGTGGCCCTGCTCGGCGGCGTGGTAGCATTTTCTTCTGCCGTCTTTGCTGAGGGTCTCCTGAAAGAAGGCATCACCCCGGCCGCCGACGCCAGTCAGATCCCGGCCAGCGCTAAGTTGCGCAAAGACACGGTAGTGGCCGGGATCTCCGAGCCGCAGGGAATCTTCAACCCCTACTTTTTCGTCAACGGCTGGGATGAAAACGTCACTAACGTCATTTTTTCACGCCTGATCGACTGGGACAGCCAGGGCAAGCTGGTCCCGGGGCTGGCGGAGAGCTGGACGGTCAGCCCGGACAATAAAGTCTATACCATCAAATTGCGCCCTGGCCTGACCTTCAGCGACGGTTCACCGCTGACGGCGGAAGATGTCGCCTTTACCCTGACGGTCCTGCTCGACCCCAAATATGATGGCGATACCGACATCACTCTGGCCAATATCGCCGGCGGCGCAGAATACAAAGCCGGCAAGGCTGACCGCGTCAGCGGTCTGAAAGTCATCGACCCGCTCACGCTGCAGGTGACCACCACCCAGCCAGGCGCCACCACGCTGGCCAAAATTGGCGGGCCGGTGTTGTCGAAAGCCTGGTACGGCAAAGGATATCAGCGGGGAAATCTCGACTATCTGCGCTCACTGCACGGCAAGCCGCTGGGCAACGGCCCTTACGTGTACGATACCTATATTCCCGGTCAGGAAATTCGCTTCCATGCCAATAGCCACTTTTACCGTGGGACGCCGCCAACGCCGCGCTTTATCTATCGCGTAACCAATCCGTCGACCAACTTCCAGCTGTTCCAGACCGGGGAGACCGACTACGACGCCTTTACCTCACGTCCTGACGATATCGAACAGCTGAAGATGCTCGGCTTCGCCAACATTAACCTTTACGGCTCCAGCGACTACAGCCAGGTGGAATTCAACGTTCATCGCCCGGCGCTGCAGGATAAGCGGGTGCGCCAGGCGCTGATTTACGGCCTGGACCGGCAAAAGCTGATCGACGTGGTCTATCAGGGGTACGGCAAAGTCGCCATCGAGCCGATCGCCCCGATCTCCTGGGCCTTTAACGCAGAAGGCGTCAATCCTTACCCTTACGATCCGGCGCAGGCGAAAAAGCTGCTGGATGAGGCCGGCTGGAAAGCTGGCGCCGACGGTATCCGCGTCAAAGAGGGCCAGCGTCTGGAGCTGACCCTGCTGGTGAGCAAGAAGGTGCTCAACGATGCGTTGATCCCCATCGCCAAAGAGAACTGGCGGCAGATCGGCGTGCTGCTTAAGCCGCAGGTGGTGGATTTCAACGCCCTGATGGCGCAGCGCAAAGCCGGAAATTACGATCTGGCCTCGTTCAGCACCAGCACCCTCAACGACCCGCACGACGGGGTATGGGATTTCTACAGCAGCGAAGCGAAAGCGTCCGGCTACCACAACGCGGAGGTCGATAAGCTGATTAACGCCGGCAACGCGGTGCTCGACATCGAACAGCGCAAGCCGATCTATCACCAGCTGTACAAAGTGCTGGCCGACGATCCACCGGTGATCCTGCTCGGCTATCGCAACATTCTTTCCGCCAGCAGCGCCCGCGTCACCGGCTTTAAACCGGATATCTACAACGGCCTGACCGGCAGCCTGCCGGATGTGAAAATCGTCAAGTAAATCCCCTGGCCGCCGGGTTAACCGGCGGCTGATGCGAGATCGTCATGAAAAATTTCATCCTGAGGCGCCTGCTGCAAACGCTGCCGATGCTGCTGCTGGCCTCGTTCATTATTTTTATGCTGTTTGCCAAAACCCCCGGCGACTTTATCGATGGCAATATCACCCTGACCGCCGCCCGCGCCGCGGAGCTGAAGGCGATCTATGGCCTCGACCAGCCGCAGTTCACCCGCTATCTCCACTGGCTGGGACAGCTGCTGCGCGGCGATTTAGGCTTTTCGCTGCAGTATCAGATCCCGGTCAGCCAGCTGCTCAACCAGTACATCTGGAACTCTTTTCTGCTGGCCAGCGTCGCGCTGGTCTTTTACTGGGGCATTGGCCTGGCGGTCGGCGTGGTGTCAGCCCTGCGACCCGGCTCCTGGTTTGATCATCTGGTGAGCGTCGCGGTGTTTGCCGCCATGTCGTTCCCCACCTTTTTCCTCTGCCTGCTGCTGATTAAATGGTTTGCCGTCGATCTCCACTGGCTGCCGGTAGGCGGGATGACCAATACCGGCAGCGACGAGAGCGGCTGGCAGTATGTGCTGCAGGTGGCGGCCCACCTGGCGCTGCCGGTGCTGGCGCTGGTGATGCTGCAGGCGGGCAGCCTGACGCGCTATGTGCGCGCCAGTATGCTCGACGTGGTGAAAATGGATTTTATCCGTACCGCCCGCGCCAAGGGGTTGCAGGAGCGCACGGTGATCCTCAAACATGCGCTACGCAACGCCCTGCTGCCGATCATCACCCTGCTGGGCTTCGAGCTGCCGGGGCTGTTCTCCGGGGCGATCATTACCGAAAAGGTATTCAACTGGCCGGGGGCGGGCCACATCCATATCGACTCGCTGGCCGCCCGCGACTATCCGGTGCTGATGGGGTTCACCCTGTTTCTGGCGGTGCTGACGATCGTCGGTAATTTGCTCGCCGACGTGCTGTACGCCTGGGCCGATCCGCGTATTCGGGTGAGGTCATGATGATTCTGTCTTACTTTGCTACCCGTCGTCGCCAGCGGCAGGCGGCTATCCCGGCGCTGGCGCACATTACCCCCTCTCCCTGGCGCCAGGGGTGGCGACAGCTGCGCCGTAACCGGCTGGCCATGTTCTGCCTGTTCCTGCTGGCGGTCATGGCGGTGTGGTGCGCGCTGGGGCCCGTCTGGTCGCCGTGGAAAGAGGATGCCACCGACGCCCTGAGCATCAACCAACCGCCCGGTGCCGAACACTGGCTGGGGACCGATTTCCTCGGCCGCGATGTTTACACCCGCCTGCTGCTGGCCGGGCGCATCTCGCTGATTATCGGTCTGCTGACCATGGTGATGTCGGTATTCCTGGGCTATCTGCTCGGCGCCCTCTCGGGGTATGTCGGCGGGTTAACCGACAGAGTGATCATGCGCATGGCCGACCTGGTGATGACCATCCCCGGATTGCCGCTGTTGATCGTCGCCGGGGCGATGCTTTCCGAGCTCGATTTTTCTCCGGACTCGCGCATCTATATGGTGGTGGTGATGCTCAGCCTGCTGGAGTGGCCCCGACTGGCGCGGCTGGTGCGCGGACAATGTCTCTCCCTGCGCGAACGCGATTTTATGCTGGCCACCCAGGTGCTGGGCCTGTCGGCGCGTCGCCGGCTGTTTGGCCACCTGCTGCCGAATACCATTCCGATTCTGGTGGTGATGGCGACCATGGCTGTCGCCAACGCCATCCTCAGCGAATCCGCGCTGAGCTATCTCGGCCTCGGCGTGGTGCCGCCGACGCCGTCGTGGGGCAATATGATGGACGCCGCCAATAGCCTGATCGATTTCCAGCGCCGTCCCTGGCTGTGGATGCCGCCAGGGATCGCCATCTTTATCACCGTGATCGCCATTAACGTGCTGGGCGATGGCCTGCGCGACGCCATGGATCCCAATATGAAACCGAGGCTGAAATGAGCATACCGTTAGTCTCCTTTAATCAACTCTCCGTCTCTTTCGCTGGCGAACGCCATCGCGTGCGCGCGGTGCAGGACGTCTCTTTCACGATTCAGGCCGGGCAAACCGTTGGCGTGGTGGGCGAGTCCGGCTGCGGCAAAAGCGTCACCGCGATGGCGCTGATGGGCCTCCTGCCGCCGCAGGCCGCGCGCATCGACGGCGGCGAGATCCGTTTCGCGGACCGCGATCTGCTGCGGCTAAAAGCCAGACAGATGGCCGACCTGCGCGGCCACCAGCTGGCAATGATCTTTCAGGAACCGATGTCGGCCCTGAACCCGGTGTTGACCATCGGAGAGCAGCTGTGCGAACCAGCGATCCGCCACCTCGGCGCCTCGCCGAAAGCCGCCTGGCAGCAGGCTACCCGGCTGCTCAGCGAGGTCGGCCTGGCGCGCGGCGACAGCCTGATGGTCAGCTATCCCCACCAGCTTTCCGGCGGCATGCTGCAGCGGGTGATGATCGCCATGGCGCTGAGCTGTCAGCCCAAACTGCTGATTGCCGACGAACCCACCACCGCGCTCGACGTGACCGTGCAGGCGCAGATCCTGCGCCTGCTGCGGGACCGGGCGCGGGCCAGCCAGATGGCGATGATGCTGATTACCCACGACCTGGGGGTGATCGCGCAGATGGCCGAACAGGTAGTGGTGATGTATGCCGGACGGATTGTGGAACAAGGCGCCACCGCGGAGGTATTACGCCATCCGCAGCACCCTTACACGCGTGGGCTCATCGCCTCCCGCCCGGTGCCGGGCGAGCGGCGTCGGCGGCTGTACTCGATTCCCGGGCAGGTGCCGGACCTGGCCGCCCTGCCGACGGGCTGCGCCTTTGCCGGGCGCTGCGAGCGGGCGACGCCGCGCTGCCGGGAGGCGATTCCGCCGCTGCTCGGCGAGCGCCAGCGGGCCGCCTGCTTTTACAGCGAATTTGCGGAGGCGACAGCATGAGCGAAAGCTATGTTATTGAAGTAGATGGATTGAAAAAATATTTTCCGCTGCGCGACGGCCTGTTTGGCCAACAGACCGGCGAGCTTCGCGCGGTGGACGGCGTCAGCTTTAACATCCGTCCGGGCACCATTTTTGGCCTGGTGGGTGAGTCCGGCAGCGGGAAAACCACCGTCGGCCGAACCCTGCTTGGCCTGTACGAGAAGAGCGCCGGCAGCGTGAAATTTCACGGTCAGGAGCTGGCCGACCTGGCCGCGCCTGCCCTGCGCGCCATTCGGCCGAGGATGCAGCTGGTATTTCAGGATCCCTACAGCTCGCTGAACCCGCGGCTGCGTATTGGCGAGGCGATAGGCGAAGCTATGCTGCAGCACAAGCTCTGCGCCCGCGATGAGCTGTATGACCGGGTGATCGACGTGATGACGATCTGCGGCCTGGCGCCGGAACACTACGCCCGCTTCCCGCATCAGTTTTCCGGCGGCCAGCGACAGCGGATCGGTATTGCCCGGGCGCTGATCCTCGACCCGGATTTTATTGTCGCCGATGAGCCCATCTCGGCCCTCGATGTGTCCATTCAGGCGCAGATCATCAATTTGTTTTCCGACCTGCGCGACGACCGCGGCGTCACGTTTCTGTTTATCTCCCACGACCTCGGGGTGGTGGAGCATCTATGTGACGATGTGGCGGTGATGTATCTCGGGCAACTGGTGGAAAGCGCCAGCCGCGATGCGCTGTTCAGCCGCCCCCTCCACCCCTACACCCGCGCGCTTCTGGCCGCGGTGCCGACCCTCGACCCGCACAGCGAACCGCAGACGCTGGTGCAAGGCGAGATCCCGGATCCGGTCAATCCTCCCGCCGGCTGCCGTTTTTCATCTCGTTGCCCGCAGGTCGGCGAGCGGTGCCGCAGAGAAGCGCCGGCGCTGCGCGAGGTGGCCCCTGGCCATCGGGTCGCCTGCCATTGGATCGCGTCCTGAGCGCGGTCGGCCGGGTTATTTATTTCTAAACAAGCGGCCGATTGTGCGCAGCGGCGCCAGGATTTACTATCCGCTCCGTCTTGTGAGACGCGTTATGAATGAAGCGTAATATTTTTATTCATTTTTGCCCGATGGCTTCGGGCATTTTTTTGCGACACGCCCGGGAGCGATCCTGCCGGCGACACATTTAGCGGGGCGCGGTCGCCCGTCTGTCAAAACGCAGCAATGGAACTGCTCGTCCGCGCCCCGCTATCCCTTTGTGACCTTCCTGTGAAAACCCGGCAAAAAATAAGACTATATGAGATTGCCTGGGGCATAGCTTTATCTTATTTTTTATGCGTGTACTCCACATTAAGGAATCAAGATCATGCTTAAGCGTCGCACTATTAAAACAGCACTGGCGGCGGTTATTTCTCTCGCCGTCATGGCGGCTCCGGCCTATGCCAACCCGGGTAACGGCAATGGCAATGGCGGCGGCGGTGGTAATCACGGGAACAGTGGTAACCATGGCAATAGCGGCAATCATGGTAACAGCGGTAACAGCGGCGACCATGGCAATAAAGGACAAAATAAAGGTCAGTCCAATGACGATCATGGCAACCGCAAAAACTACGGCAAGCCCGACCACGTCGACAGCGATATTAGCTTCTCACGGGCGCGCTCCCTTGCGGTGAACTACGGTCTGGTCGGCTATCAGGCGCTGCCTCCGGGTATCGCCAAAAATGTCGCCCGCGGCAAACCGTTACCTCCGGGTATCGCGAAAAAGACCCTGCCCGCTTCTATGATTAACGACCTGCCCTATTATCCGGGCTATGAATGGCGCGCGGTCGGCGATGACCTGGTGCTGGTCGCCCTGAGCACCGCCATCGTTACCGCCGTGATTAACGGTGTGTTTGACTAAATCACCTGCTGATTAAAAAGCCTCGCCCCGGCGAGGCTTTTTTGTGCCTGGCGCGGGAGAGTGACAACTCGCAGGCATCATCGCTAAGATAATGGCTCAACCAACCCGGGACCGACAATGGACAAAGACACCGTAGTGACGCTGTTGAAATACAAGCGCTGGATTGACCTTGCCACCTTGCAGGCGATCCACGCGATAGACGGTACAGTACATGGCGAAAAGCGTCACCTGACCCTCAGGCTAATGAACCATATCCATGTCGTTGACATGATTTTCCGGGCGAATCTGCGCGGCAAGACGCACGGTTACACCGCGCTGAATACCCCCGGGACGCCAACCGTTGATGAGCTGGAAACGGCCATGACCGCCTGTACGGACGAATACATTCAGTACGTCAGCGCCATGACGCCCGCCGATTTCCACGAACGTATCGCCTTCAAATTTGTCGACGGCGGCGACGGCAATATGACCGCGATGGAGATGCTCAACCACATGCTCTTTCACGGCGCCTATCACCGCGGCGCGGTAGGCTGGATGATTGGCGAATGCGGCGGCGTGCCGCCGAAAGAGGTGCTGACCGTTTTCCTGCGCGACCATCATTCCTGAGCAAGCTGTCAGCCGTGGATCGCGCGGATGATCAGCAACAGTTCTGCCTGATTACGGGTGTGGGTTTTCCGGTACAGGGCGCTGAGGTGGGTTCTGATGGTGGCGATAGATACGCCCAGATGTAAGGCGCACTCATCCGGCGTCATGCCCCGCACCAGCAGCTCCGCCACTGCGTTCTCGGCAGGCTTGACGTTAAACAGCTCCATCACGGCGCTGCCGGTGAGAAACGGCTCGGGAATAATCACGCAGGCCACCCCGGCAAGGCGGGCCGCCGGGATCACCAGGATCGGTTTCGGCTGGCGGCCGGCGGTATAGCACAGCCCTGCCCTTGGCGGCTCTGCCGTTCGGGTGGCCTGCTCGATAGCCCGTTTCAGTTTTTTGCTGTCGGTATTAAGGCACAGCGTATCGCCCCCGCTGTACCAGGAGAGGCGGGCGTTGGCGCGCAGGTAGCGTTCGGCATGCGCGCTGGCGTAGAGAATGTTACCGCTATGATCCACCAGCCATACCGGGTAGATCCCATTGTCCATCACCGCGCTCTGGTATTTTATGGTGTCCCGCAGCTGTTCAAACCGGGCGTGTAGCTGGCAGGCGGTTTTTAGCGCCGGGATCAAGCGCCTGAACAGCTCAAACTGCGCCGGCTGCGGATAAGCTGCCGTATTGGCCGTCATCAGTGACAGATAGGTGGCATAGCCATTGAGGGTGCACAGCTTGATGCTGGTAAGATTATTCAGATCGTTGGGGTGATGAAACTCATTGTAATAGACGCTGCCGGCAATAAACTTATCGCCTAAATACTCGCGGTCCCGGTACATCTGCCCGACCGGTAACGCGGTCAGTATTTTTTCGGCGGGATCGATGGCCAGAAACACGTCGCGATAGGCGGTGAAAACCTTCTCCTCCAGCAGGAGTGAATCGGTCAACAGGTGCGCGTTGCCTTTATCGTAGAACAGAAATGCCGCGTACTGATGGCCGGTGAGGAACGCCAGTTTCTGCAGCGCCGATTTCCACAAATCAGGATCCAGGGTGGCCATCAGCACCGTTTCAAGGATCTCGATGTAAATCAGTTCCGGATCGCTCGCCATACCGCCACCTGTGAGTCACTGTTTCCGCTGCCGGAGCGGCGCATGTGGCCGCCCTAATCAGCATAGTTCCGCCAGCGAAACAATGACAGTCCCGGTGCGCTGAGCAGACCGGAAAAGACGATTGCCGGGAGCGTGACGCCAATGCACCGTCATGGGGGTTCAGGATCCGCTGTGGCGGGTCTGGATAGCGCCCCCCTTGCGGCATAGCGTTCGCCAGACCATCAGGGCGCACAGCAGGGTGACGACCGCCAGCCCGCTAAACAGTACCGTATAAGCAGTGTCATAGCTCTCGCGCAGCGCCCGAAGGGAAAAGTCAGGCAAAAGCGCAGCCGCCTGCGGCATATTACCAGCCCCCAGCCAGCCTGCGGCGCGGTGAATCACCTCGGGCGCATACCCGTGAACGCGACTCTGCAGAGTCAGGTTATTGCTTGCCGTTAATACCGCGGTGACGACCGCCAGGGCGATCCCCTCGCCGGCAACGCGAACGGTGTTGAACAGGCCTGCCGCCATACCGGCTTTGGCGACCGGCACTGCGGATATCGCCAGGCCATCCATCAATCCCCAGGGAAGCGCCGCCCCCGCCCCGCACAGGATCAGCGCCAGCACCAGCTGCGGGAGGCGGTGGCTGTGAAAAGCATCGCCCAGCAACAGCAACCCGACGGAGGCAATCATCAGCCCCCCCGTGGCCACCTGCCCCGGTGAAAACCAGCGGGTGAGCAGGGCCGCAACGGATGGGAAAATCAGCATCGGCGCGGTCAACGCCATCAGATACAGCGCGCTCTGCGACTCACTCATCCCCTCTCCGCCCATAAAATGCAGTGGAACGATAATCAGCAGGACAACGTAGCAACAGCAGGTGGCGACAGGCAGCAACAGTACGCCGACAAAACGCGGATGGCGCAGCAGGGAGAGTTCCAGCACCGGGTTGTTCACTCTTCGGCAGCGCACGGCAAACGCAACGAACAGCCCCCCCGATACGATGAACAAGGCCAGCGTGGTCAGCGATAAAAAACCGCGGGCCGGAATGACCATCAGCGAGGCAGTGAACAGCATCAGGGCCAGCGTAAACAGGGTTAAGCCGAGATTGTCGGGTGTCCGCGGCTCGCTTTTTTCTGCCGCGGGCAGATACGCCAGACCGATAAGCAGAACCATCGCCGAGAGCAGCGCAAACAGGGCGTATACGCCGCGCCAGCCCACCGCGTCGGTCATGAAGCCGATCAGCAGCGGACCGAACGCCAGGCCGGCGCCGAACACCGTGCCCAGGATGCTGAATGCCCGCGTCCGCTGAGCGCCGTCATACAGCTGGGCCAGCGCCGCACTGCCGCTGGCTAAAATCATCGCCGCGGCCAGACCTTGCAGAGCCCTCAGCGCGCCTGACAGGAAGAGATCGTCCGTCAGGCAAAACAGCAGACTGCTCAGGCAAAACAGCGCGGCGCCGGCGAGAAAGATGCGTTTTCTGTCAATGGCATCCGCCGTCACGCCAGCGGCCAGCAAAAAGCTGCCGAAGGTCAGCATAAAGCCATTGGTCAGCCACGACAGCGCAGCGGGAGAGCCGCCCAGCGACTGCTGTATCGCCGGGGTGGTCATGACGCCGCCGGTAAAACTTAACGGCAGCAGCATGGCCGCCATAAAGACAGAAAGCGCGGCCAGGGCGCTGGCGGATCGGCAATGTGTTCTGGCGGTGAGTAACATCAGGCGGCCCTCATCAGTCGGCAAGGAAGGAATGAATAAACTGCCGCCATCCTATTGCGGATGTTAATGCCGATAAATAGACTGAAAATATCTTCTTAAGAGACATAAGGTTTATAATCAATGGACAGCCTCACCTCGCTAACGTCCTTTGTCCGCACCGCCGAAACGCTAAGCTTTGTTCAGGCCGCCAGGCTGCTGGGCATTTCAGCCTCGGCGGTGGGTAAGAATGTCGCCAGGCTTGAGCATAAGCTGGGGGTCCGGCTGTTTAACCGCAGCACCAGAAACGTCAGCCTGACGGCGGAGGGGGCCGCGTTTCTGACCCGCTGCCAGAGTATCCTGGAGCAGATCCAGGAGGCCGAGTCTGAGCTGACGAGCAGTCTCTCACAGCCCTCCGGCAAACTGAGAATTTCACTGCCTGTCATCGGCTACCGCCTGCTGCTCCCTGCCCTCACCGCCTTTAGCCGTCTTTATCCACAGGTTGAACTGGATCTCGATTTTAGTGACCGGCTGGTCAATCTGATCGATGAGGGATTTGATATCGCTATCCGCAGCGGTGAACTAGCGGACTCCCGCTTGATCGCCAGAAAGCTGGGGGGTTTTCGTTTTGTGCTCTGCGCCAGCCCGGCATATCTGGCGGAATACGGCGTTCCCGGCTCGCCAGCGGAATTGGCGGTGCACAAGTGCATTTTTTTTCGCTTCCCTTCGACGGGGCTGATCCAGCCCTGGGAACTGCGCGATATGCGGCTGACGGGGGATTTCAGGGCCGCTTCCGTGATGAGGGTCAATAACATTGAGGCGGCCATTCGCTTAAGCGCGGCGGGGATGGGTATCGCCTATGTCCCTGATTTTGTTGTGCGTGAGGCCATCAATGAGGGACACCTGCAGGAGGTGTTGCCCGGCTGTTGCGTCAAGGATGGGCATTTCTCTGTCCTGTGGCCTGCCAGCCGCTACCTGTCGCCGCGAATACGCTGTTTTATCGATTTTATGGCTGCGGCAGAGATACCCTTGTCGCCCGCATCGACAACCCCCTTCCCTTATGTCTAACAATTTGTGGTGATTAGCTACCCCCACTGAAGCAGAGTGTGCCGCCCCCTTCCCTTAAGGTCAGTAAAGTCGGCACCGCTGAACCTTGATTCGCAGCACATGGCCCTCAGCTTCACCTTTCACGCCAGCACATCCGGTTGAACGGTTACCGGGAGCTCGACTCCGTATATCCAAGGCGAACAGGTGTGGAGTAAATCCGAGTTCTTCGTTTCATGACAACGTCCCCCCTTGATTAAGGAAAGCGCTGCATCGACCGATTGAACTCACAGAACGAATCGGACGTACTGGGTAAGTTTAAAGTCTGCTGCGAGCGAAGAGCGGACGTTCAGGTGGCTTGAAGACGCGAAAATGCATCGCGCCTGAGCTTTAAGCTGCGACCAGGACGTGAGCGGTAATATAGGGCAAGGTCATAGCCGTGATATCGCATCCTGGGTGCCACCGTGCGCGGCGATAAACATGCCGACGGCCGACCGACAATATGATTCGATTTCGTTGTCATCCCCTGCTCTGGCCTCATCGAAGCGCGCGATACTCAGAAGGTCGGAGCCTTTGAACAGCGCGGCAAACAAGCGAGCGGACCGAAGAGGATCGGGAACCTCCAGAAGCCCCTTCTCCTGAAACTGACGTAGAAGGACTTCGATTTGGGCGATGACATGAGCGGGGCCGGCTTCGTAATGGAGCTTGCTTAACGACTTTTGATTCGTCTTGTCGGCCATGACCATAGCTTCGATGCTACTTACATCGGGTCTCAAAAGAGTGCGCAGCAGTAATGTTCCCACCGCCATCAATTGATCTTCAACTGAACCATCGACGCCTTCAAGAAGAACCTGAGGTGCAAACAACTGATGGCAACCGGCCACAATAGCCGCACTGAACAGCGCCTCCTTATTCTCGAAATGCCGATAGATGCTGAGTTTGGATATCTTCGCCCTCTGGGCGACCTTGTCCAGGGTAGTCGCCTGAAATCCCAATTCTACGAATAGTTCGGAGGCGGCCTCAATGATTGTCTGGCCAAGGGCCTCGTTGACAGGGCGGCCCCGCCGGGTCGGGTTGTTTTGATTGGTCACTATAAATACAGTCCTTGACAGTATCGTAATTATTTAATTACGATACCATGTGGTTTCATAAATGTGCAAGGTGCGCCAGAACTGGCTCATCTCCTTACATCCTCAACACGGAACTCATCACCATGAATGACGTCATCATCATCGGAGGCAGCTTTGCCGGTCTTGCCGCAGCCCTGCAGCTTGGCCGTGCCCGCCGTAAAGTCACCGTCCTCGACACTGACCGACAGCGCAATCGCTTTGCCGGTCATTCACATGGTGTGCTTGGCCATGATCACAAGCCGCCTCTGGATATCCTGGCCGAGGCACGGCAGCAACTGGCGCGCTATCCAACGATCAGACTGGTCACTGCGCGAGCCGAGAGTGTATCCGGCACCATCGACGATTTCTGCGTCGTCACTGACGATAATGAAAGCCTGAGGGCGCGCCGCCTGATCCTGAGCTATGGCGTCGCTGACCAGATGCCTGATATTCCTGGTTTTGCCGAAGGCTGGGGTACGTCTGTCATCCCATGTCCCTATTGCGACGGCTTTGAAGTCGCCGACCAGCATTGGGGGCTCGTCTGGTCTGGCCCGCAGTCGAACAACCAGGTCAGGCTCTTCCATGACTGGACCGACAGGTTGACTGTCTTCGGCAATGGTCACGACATTACCCCAGACATACGGACCGATCTGGCTGCCCGCCAGGTACACCTCGTTGAGGGCAGGATCACCGAAATCGCACGTCATGGGAGTCACAATGCTACCATCAGGATAGAGACCGGTCTCGATGTTGCAGTCGATATCCTCTTCGCGCATCCGCGGACCAGGCCGTCCGCAAACCTTCATGACACCCTTGGACTTGCCACGGTCAATACACCAACTGGCATTGCCCTCAGGACCGACGAGCGCCGCGAAACCAGCACGCCTGGTATTTACGCCGCCGGCGATCTGGCCAACCCCGGAATGCCCTCAGTCACCACGGCCACATGGCAAGGCGTGATGGCGGGTATCTTCGCTCAGCAGTCGATGCTCGCTTGAGAGCAAGTGGCATCGATCACCTCAGTTCAATTTTACAACAGACAGGAGCGCCGCCATGACCAGCATAAAACCCTTCAAACCTATGGATGAGAAATTCCCCTTTGACAGTCAGCTCGCTATCGCGGCGGCGCCTCTCGTGCTCATCAACCTCTTCACGGTAGTCAATCCCACCGATGAAGCCGGCTTTATGGACGCTTTCAGGGCAGCTGCCGGGGTCATAACAAAGCAACCGGGCTTCATTTCCATGCAACTACATCGGGCGATCGGCGATAGTCCGACTTACCTGAACTATGTGATGTGGGAATCAACTGAAGCGGTCCGCGCCGCCTTCACCGATCCCGCGTTCCTCGCGAAACTTCCGGCATACCCATCATCCGTCGTGGCCAGCCCACACCTGTTCCAGAAGGTCGCCGTTCCCGGATTCTGTTCGGCCTGACTCAGGAAAGATGGCAAAGCGAGACTGAGAATATCCCTGTCCAGATGTGGAGCGGTACTGTTTACCCCGTCAGCCGGGAATAGCGATAAAGTCTTTTGAATGCCGCGTAAGCGGCATGGAGGCGCCAGCTGATGCTGCATGCATCTGTGGAGACAAATGGCGCCGAAAGCCCGGCGTAGCCGGTTACGGGTTCATAAATTCTGCCTGTCTTCCCCCTGCCCTGGTTAGCCTTAACCCGCTATCAGCAATGAAGAACTTTTAACCCCGGTGAGCGGGCTTTACGGCGTTTACGACGTAAAGGGCGTGATTTCCGGGGCCTTGGCGGCGGCAGCTTGCTGCTGACGCTTAGGGGGATGTTCTTCAGTTATTTCAGCGACACCAGGGGACTTAACACGGTAGCTTGTATCTAACAGTTTGTGGTGATTAGCTGCTACCACTGAAGCAGAGTGTGCCGCCCCCTTCCCCTAAAGTCAGAAAAGTCTGCACCGCTGAATCTTGATTTGCAGCACTTGGCCCTCCTCTTCACCTTTCACGCCAGCACATCAGGTTGAACGGTTACAGGGAGACTGGGTTCTCCTGCTGAAGTGGCTTCAGCAATAGCCTTTCTTTTATCATCAGACGCGAGTTTTACTGGCGTAATACTGCCTGTTGATGGTGGAGGAAGCCAGGGAGGACGTTAGAAACGTTAAGGAACTCTGTGGAAATAGACAGCGCCTATCCAGGCGCTGGGATTTGATATTGTCGCAGTTAATAAGATATTTTTAACCTGTCAAACCCAATAAATACACTGATGCATTTAAGCGAGATATATGAGTTTAAAGCCGCGTAAAATCGTTTTAATTCCCGGGTTTATGTTAAATGAAATGCTGTGGCATGAATTTGAAACATACCTGCCGTCAAACTGTAGTGTTCATCATGCATCTGTAACTGAAGGACGAACCATTCATGATGTAGTGCAGCATCTGATTACTTTTCTACCTGAGAAGTTTTCTTTGATAGGTTTTTCGATGGGAGGGTATATTGCCCGACAACTGGCAGCAGAATTCCCTGAACGTGTAGAGTCCTTAGTGCTTATTGCCAGTTCCTTACGGGAAGATACGCCGCTGGAGGCTGAAGCAAAGCGTAAAAGCGTGCAGTCATTGTCCCCCACAACGTTTAAGGGGCTGAGCAGCCATGCTATTGCCCGGTCACTCCACCCTCTCAACACATCAAATCAGGATATGATTTCAGCTATCCAGAAAATGGGATGCTCTCTGGGATTTGAAGCCTTCATCACGCAATCATCCTTATCCAGGCAAGGTATACCTTCAGCAACGATATGTTGTCCAACACTGGTTATCGCCAGTGAAAATGATGCAATCCGTTCTATGAAGGAGGCAGAAGAGTTGGTCGAAGCCATACCTTATGCGTCGTTAAGAATCATTCGGGATTGCGGCCATATGATTCCGCTTGAACAGCCCAGGGCGTTGGCAAGAACTATTGTTGAATGGCTCCTGGCTACGTAAATTATTGGGTTTTTATCCAACAATTATCCTGACATCCTTCATCAGAATAAGGTCTTCTCCTGGCACATAGCTGCCACAAGAAGTGCCCGTGAGGGGGAACTTTGAGCGGGCGTTGACTCTTATAAGTATAAATTTGAGTAACTTTATGAATAACCATAGCGAAATTATTAGAAAAAATTAACCAAGTGGTTTGTAAGGGACATGACTTGTTGTTATTCCCCCTCCCAAAAAAATTCTTGCGTGCGTATGAATTATGAAACTGTTTTCGACAGAACGTACCGATGTGCATTTACTGGTTAGTGAATACGCAAAAAATCTACAGCTTTACTTAGTGAATAATAGAGCTCATCTGGCGCCATTCGAAACTTTACGCGATGATGACTATTTTTCATTGGATAATATACAAAAACGAATAATCAACTCGCTGAATGATTATCGGGAAAATAGAAGTCTGCTTCTTGTAGTTACTCTAAAAGATGAGGAGCATATTATCGGTAGTATAAACTTTACAAACTTTGTTTTTGGCGTTTTTCAAGCATGCTACCTTGGATTTTCATTAGATCATGCTAGCCGAGAAACGCTCAGGCACATCGGTCCGGAGCCGACCGAGGATGTCGAAAATCGGCCCCCCTCAGTTGAGAGCGAAGCTTTACATGTCCGCCCTGTGCGGAAAAATCTATAATAAGCGAATGCGTAATATGCGAGCACTGTTTCAAAAGGATGGGGGCATTGTGTCTACCTTGTTGCTTATTTACCTGATGTTGCACTTGAATTAGGAAATCTGTTAGGCGGTGATATTACGAATGTGGCGTTAATCGTGTTGTGCAGATCGTACGCTGTCCGGCGTCGTCCCTGTCCAGTTTCGGAATGCACGGTAGAATGAATTTGGCTCATCGAAGCCAAGCAAGAATGCAATTTCCCCAGCAGGCAACTTAGTTTTCTCCAGGTAGTGACGTGCGAGCGCTTCTCGGGTCTCGTTCAGGATCTGCAAATAGCTGGTACCTTCAGCCCCGATTCGACGTTGAAGCGTTCGCTTTGACAAGGCAAGTTTCGCGGCGACCGCTTCCATCGAGATCTGCCCTCCAGGCAGACCTTCGAGTAGGACTGCCTGAACTCGCCTGGAGATCGTAATCAGGGGATCAAGATGTGCCAGGCTCTGGCGCAACTCTGGCTCGAATGCTTCCCACAACGGCTCATTTGACGTGACAAACGGTCGCGTTGCTTCGTCGATCGAAAATGTTAGTTGATGCTTCTCGCCTTTTTTCAGGCGCGTTCCGAGATAGTCCTCGTATGGCTTCAAGAGCACGGGTAGCACTGTGGTTGTAACTGCCGTTGGTTGCACCTGTTCACGTGTGCCTAACCGCGCAAGCGACACGCAGAAGAGTAGTTCTGTAAGAACCAGGGATACCGGAGGTGTGAGAGGGCCATCAGGCCACTTGAATTCGACCGTTACGGTACCATGCCCTTCTTTGACTTCAAGTCGTATAGGCGCAATAAGCGTCTTATAACGCGCGATGCGTTTAGCGGCCAGGAGCAGATTTGGACTACACAAACCTGCGAAAAGGGGAGGCGAAAAGGCGTCACTTCGAATTGTCTCGCACACCCGGATGGGAAGCAGGGCATCACCTAGCGCCATCTCAAGGCTGTCCCAAAGACGATAGTACTCTAGCGGAGAAAGCCGCACCGACGATCGCTGAAGCAGATCCTCGTCCAGACCTGCGCGACGCAGCACATCAGTGGGTGGGATACCGAGATCCTTGAACAAGACGCGCCATGTCGTGTCGAGTGCATAGCTATGGGTGTGCATGATCTCTGCCTCAGTAAACCTTTAGTTGTGAATGTAGCGATCCATCATTTTACAGGTCCGTTTCGCAGTAATGGCGCACCGCTATCACCCTCCTGGTCCCAGGTGCTCATGAGTGATCCTTCCGGCATCATCCGGGAATGAAGCGCCTAAAACTGCACCATTTCGTCAAATACCCAAAATCTTATTGATGGTTTTGTTCAGCGGAGTGCGAGTCTGTCCTGAACTCCGTGTAACCTCGGTTGCTATAATTTCCGCGTTGATCGAGTTGACGCGGGCTTGCCAGAATTGTTGAAATACCAGGAGCATTTGGAATATCGCCAGCGAATGTCTGATTATATCCCGTCTCCCATGTATCTTCTTAGTCGGTCAACCCAAACTTAGCTTTGATGCCAGCAAAAAAGGCGTCGTCGTCCGTCGCTCGCCGTCCACGAAGGAGTTGCACGGCATCTGGCCCAGCCTCGTACCGCAGCTGGTCGGTTCCGTCAATCGTCGCGCTATAGATGACCTCGGCGATATCTTCGGGCGCGGAGCCTTCAGCAATCATCGGACCCATTGCCTTGAAGAGCTTCTGGACGAGGGGCTGATATTCGACAAGGCCAGGGTCATTACTGAAATCAAAGGAACGGCCAGCAAAGTCGGTCTTGATACCACCGGGTTCGATAATCTTGACTCGAACCCCGAATGCTCCGACCTCATAGTGCAGCGCCTCGGAAAGCCCCTCCACTGCGAACTTTGTACCGTGATAGAGCGTCCCAAGTGGAAAAGCCAACTGGCCTCCTACTGAGGAAACGTTGACGATCACACCGCTACGGTTTGCGCGGAAATGAGGTAATACTGCCTGCGTCGTAGCCAGAAGGCCGAGGACATTCACTTCGAACTGACTGCGGATTTTGTAATGCGGAGTTGACTCAAGCGGACCATATGCGCCATAGCCCGCGTTATTCACAAGCGCATCGATGCGCCCGAATTTAGCCAGCCCAGCTTCAACGGCTGCATGGATAGATTCGGTATCCTGGACGTCAAGGTGCGCGACAAAAGTCCTGTCGAGCCTGGTTAGCTCCGTTTCTTTGTCTGGCGCGCGCATAGTCGCGATTACGTTCCAGCCTCTTGCCTGAAACAGTTTTGCGGTGGCACGACCAAGGCCGCTTGAAGTACCAGTGATGAGGATGGTTTGGGTCATGTTGATTCTCCTTTTTGATTCCACGACTATAGAAGGGCTCAGAAGCTACCGCACTAGCAGTGCATGCCATCTTAATATCCGAAAGCGCCAATCGTAGTTTGCCAGTTGTCGGACTGAGTTTTGCGTACAGAGAGCCCGGCTACGGTTACGCTCGCACTCTTGATCCCGATCTTCAGTTCATCATTTTCAAAGAATCAAAGTTACCCTGACGGCAGACAGAGGCCGCACTTATATTTAATCTGAACTAAAAAGCAGAAGATGTTATGACGTGTGATGCTTGCGGCGGTTTCTGTATACGCGCCAGCGCATAGGAGGAAGCGGCCCCGGAGATCAACACAGCGATGTGAGGATGAAAAATAATGCCGGCTTTAGCCGTAATAACCCCTGATTGATATACCATGCTATCAATAATGTCCGCTCCTGGCACAGAGCAGACATTAACACCTACAGCATCGGGAAGCTTCTGAATGCCACATCAGCGGCATGGAGGCGCCAGACAAGGTTACATATGTCTGTAGAGTCAAATGGCGCCGAAAGCCCGGCGTAGCTGGTTACGGGTTCATAAACTCTGCCTGTCTTCCCCCTGCCCTGGTTAGCCTTAACCCGCTATCAGCAATGAAGAACTTTTAACCCCGGTGAGCGGGCTTTACGGCGTTTACGACGTAAAGGGCGTGATTTCCGGGGCCTTGGCGGCGGCAGCTTGCTGCTGACGCTTAGGGGGATGTTCTTCAGTTATTTCAGCGACACCAGGGGACTTAACACGGTAGCTGAAAAGCCCAGCGCCGGATATCCTGCCGCGCGGCCAGCGAGAGCCGGCGGCAGGTGCGCATCATCAATCATCCGTCAGTACAATGCGTCCTATGACCCGGTACTTTTGCGTATCAAAGAGGTAAAACCAGACCGCGATGGCGGCGCCAAAGCAGAAGCAGGCCAACACGATCCACGGAATGGCATGATAAAAGGAGGAGCTGGCGGCAGCGCCGGCGGCAAACGCCATATTTTTGAATAACAGATAGACGATATAGATCATCCCCATCCCCCCAAGCAACGGCGCAACGCCCGTTTTAAACCAGTGTCCTTTGCCAATATTTTCTTTATTGCCGTGGAAGTAAACTATCACCGCAAAGGCGCAAAGCGCCTGGACAATCATAATGCCCATCGTACCCAACAGCGCCAGCAGGGTGTAAATATCCGCGTAAGGATCTTTCCCGGCGATAAAGAACAGCAACACAATCAGCGTGGCGATAACGGTCTGCACCGTAGAAGCAATATGGGGCGAGCCATGGCGTGAGTGTGAACGACCCAACGTACGCCCGGCAAACGGAAACAGATTTTCCCGCCCGAGCGCATAGAGATAGCGCGCCGCGCAGTTATGAAACGCCATCCCGCAGGCAAAAGAGCCAGTGATCACCAGCAGCTTAAACACCCCGACCGCCCACTCCCCCAGATACTGGCGTGCCGGACCGTAGAAAATCTCTCCTGCGCGGTTAGGATCCTGCGCAAGGGCAATAGCCCGCTCCGGTCCCGTTCCGGCAATCGCCATCCACGAAATGAACACGTAGAACACGCCGATACCAATCACGCCCAGCAGAGTGGCCAGGGGAATGATCTTTTTCGGGTTCTTCGACTCTTCACCGTACATTGCCGATGACTCAAAGCCCACCCATGACCAGAAGGCGAAGAATAAACCAATTCCGGCACTGGCGCCGACCACCCCTTTCGCCGGGGTAAAGGCGTTCAGCGGGTTGATCGACTCGGGGACAAAACCCTGTGGCCCTCCGCCATGGATCAGCACCGCCACCGCGACGGCGGTGAGGATCAAAATTTCCAGTACCAGGCACAGGCCGAGCACCCTGGAAGTGAGCGAAATATCGAAATAGCTCAGCACTCCGGTGGTCATTAGCATGGCGAAGGCGAAGATGAGCCAGGGGATATGTACGCTGAAGACCGTATTGATTAAATCCTCGCAGAAAAAGGCGAAGATCCCCACCAGCGCGGCCTCAAAGACAATGTAGGTCATGGTCACCGTCACTCCTGACGCCATGCCAACGATCCGCCCCAGGCCGTGTGAAATGAAGCCATAAAATGCGCCGGTAGCGGTAATGTACCTGGCCATCTGCGCATAGCCGATGGCAAACAGGGCAAGGATAAGGGTGGCGACCATAAACCCCGCGGGCGCATACTGGCCATTACCACTGCCCACCGCGATCGGCACATTGCCCAGCATCGCAGTGATCGGCGCCGCCGTGGCGATAGTCATAAACAGCACCCCGCCAAGGCCTACCGCATTTGGCCGCAGCCGCTGTACAACATGTTTCTCCGCCGCTGGCGCGGGATTGGCAAGAATTTCATTGCTCATGATGAACGCTCCGTTCAGTTCAGGCACGAGGCGGATTCAGGCAGGATCTGCCCACCGTCAACAATTAGCGACTGGCCGGTGATGTAGCCAGCCTGACGGGAGGCGAAGAACAGCGCTGCCGCGGCAATATCTTCCACCGTTCCAAGGCGTTTGAGCGGCACGGCGCTCGCCATCCCGGCGATATAGTCCTCGCCCATATCCCTCAACCCTTCCGTGATGATATTCCCCGGCAGGACGGCATTGACGGTAATGTTGTCGCCGGCCAGTTCTAACGCCGCGCTACGCATAAAACCCAGCTGGGCCGCTTTGCTGGCGGCATAGTGAGCCCAGCCCGGATAACCCGTTACCGGGCCGGTAATCGAAGAGGTGAGGATGATGCGACCATACTCTGCCCGTTTCAGCCATGGCAGCGCCGCCTGGACAGTTAAAAAAGTCCCTTTACTGTTGATCGCCTGCACCTCATCCCACTGCTGTTCGCTCATCTCTGCCAGCGGCGCCGAAGGAAAAATCCCCGCGTTGCAGCAGACAATATCCAGCCCCCCACACTGCTGTGCGGCTTCTGCCACACAGGCTTTTACCTCTTCGGCATGACTGACGTTGCAGGTCAGGCCGCGTAGCGTTAGTCCCTGCTCCGCCGCCTGGCCGATCGCGCTATCGATACGCGATGGTGTCCGGGCGGTAATGGTCACCTTCGCTCCGGCGCGGGCAAAGCCGAGTGCAATGCCAAGACCGATCCCACTACTCCCGCCGGTCACCAGCACATGTTTGTTCATAAAATCTGACATCATTTTTCCCCGTCTGTGAAAGTTTTGCGATCCCATCCATATGGCCTGGCCGTGCAGCGATCTCCGTCGCTGGCAGGAAAAGAATAATCACGTAAATGTTGAATGTTCAACATTTTAATGTGAGATTTCAGCATAAAAATAATGCGCTATGATTGGGCACAGAACTGGTGCAAACAACTAATTAATTTATCCATATATATCAATAAATTAAAAAGGATAAGCTCGCGTTTTTTACGCCTGAATGAGAAAAACACACATTATACGTTCTGTTATGGTGCAACCGACTGAACCCAGCCAACAAAATCACACTAAATACATGTTATTAAAGTAATTAACAAACAAAAACCATGATTGGAGCGCAAATGGAAACAAAAAAAACCTCACACATCTTGCAAATCCCGCAACCACAACATAAAAATGTGTTAAGCGTGTCATTTCAAATTGAGGACAGCATGTTTAACGACGAGTATTTAACAACACTTACCCTGAAGCTGCGGCCGCTCCTGCCCCGCTGGGGGCTCAGCGAAGGCGCAGAGATTGGCCTGCTGACGGTTTCAGAAAATGCCACGTTTCTGGTCAGCGATAAGGCGACGCAGAGAAAGATCGTGCTGCGAGTGCATCGCCCAAACTACAGCTCAGCGGTGGAGATCCATTCTGAGCTGATGTGGCTAAACGCCCTGCATGCCCGGGGAGGTATCAACATCGCCGTACCGCTTGTACTGGATGATGGGAGCTGTATCGCCAGCCTCATCGACGGCGAAACGATCACCCACGTCGTGGGATTCACCTTTGTTGCGGGCAGCGAACCGGATACCGGTAGCCATCTCACCGGCTGGTACCATGCCCTGGGAAGGGTTGCGGGAGAACTGCACAGGCACAGCGAAGGCTGGGTAAAACCCGAGGGGTTTCATCGCAAGGTGTGGAACACCGAGACGATTATCGGACGTCATGCCTGGTGGGGGGACTGGCGGAAAATGACGCAACTGAGCGCCGACGATATTACGCTGCTGGAGGCGGTGGAGGCCACAGTGGTCGCCAGACTGGAAGCGTACGGGCAGGACGCCGACCGCTATGGGCTGGTGCACTGCGACATGCGGCTGGCCAACCTGCTGGTGAATGAGAATTCGCTGACGGTGATTGATTTTGACGACTGCGGCATCTGCTGGTTTGGCTGGGATTTTGCCACCGCCGTCAGTTTCATTGAAGACGACCCGGCCCTTGCGGACTACCGCGCTGCGTGGCTTGCGGGTTACCGTAGCGTCCGCCCCTTCAGCCAGCAGGACGAAGTGATGCTTCCGGTGCTGGTGATGCTGCGCCGTTTACAGCTGACGGCCTGGCTGGCCAGCCATAGCGAGACAGCCACCGCCCGTCGCTACAGCCCGCAGTGGGGCGCCATCACCGTACGCCTGGCCCAGGCGTTTCTCCTCCAGGCGTCACCGCTTAGCGCTACCGTTAACTGCAAGGAACCTGCTGATGAACAATAAAACCCCCATTCTTCAACTGAACCGTTTTGACGCGCTGACCGGCGTGGCCGACGAAAACCTGAGCAGACAGATTGCCCGTCGCCACGCCACCCAGGGGACCAGTTCGGTGCTGTTTTATCCACAACCGATCGTCATGGCGTCGGCCTCCGGAGCCTGGATGGAAGACTCCGCCGGCAACCGTTATCTGGATATGTATAACAACGTGCCGGGCGTGGGGCATTGTCATCCGCATATCACCCAGGCGATGGTGCGCCAGGCCGGGTTACTGAACACCAACACCCGCTATCTGTTCCCGGTACTGGAGCAGTACGCGGACAGCCTGCTGGCGACTTTCCCCGCCGGGCTGTCGAATGTGATATTCACCTGCACCGGCAGCGAGAGCAACGACATCGCCCTGCGGATGGCCCGCTTTATCAGTGGTCGACAGGGGATCATCGTCACCGAAAGTGCCTATCACGGCAATACAACGGCGGTGATGGAGGTCTCTCCCTCCGGGCACAAAGAGGCCCTCCTGCCCCCGTGGGTGCATACCATTCCCGCCCCTGACCTGCGCAGGCTGACCGCGGGCCAGACGCTGTCTGACCTCTTCGCCGCCGACGTTGAGCGCGCCATGGACGCGCTGGAGGCGCGGGGCTTCGGCTGCGCGGCGCTACTGGTGGATACCATTTTTTCCAGCGATGGCGTTTTCGCCGATCCGCCAGGATTTCTGGCCCAGGCGGTCGCCCGCGTACAGGCGCGGGGCGGACTGTTTATCGCCGATGAGGTCCAGCCGGGCTTTGGTCGGACAGGCTCTCATTTCTGGGGCTTCCAGCGTCACAGTGTGCAACCGGATATCGTCACGCTCGGCAAGCCAATGGGGAACGGTTTTCCCATGGCCGCGGTCATCACGCGCCCGGCTATTCTGCAGGCGTTCAGCGAAAAGACCGAGTACTTCAACACCTTTGGCGGTAACCCGGTGGCTGCCGCCGTGGGCCTCGCGGTACTGGAGGTGATTGAGCAGGAGGCCCTGATGACCAACGCCCAGCGCAACGGGGACTATCTGCGTGCCGGACTGCGCCAGCTGGCCCAGGATTTCCCGGCCATCGCCGACATTCGCGGCGCCGGACTGTTCAACGCCATCGAGTTTGCCCGGCCAGACAGCGGAGAGCCGGATCCGCAGCTGACGAGTCGCGTTATCTATCACTTGAAGCTTGAGGGCGTGCTGATTGGCGCGGCCGGTCGCTTTGGCAACAGCCTGAAGATCCGTCCACCGCTGTGCTTCAGTCGCGATGATGCAGATTTCTTCCTCGAACGGCTGGCGAAAGTAATGGGCCACCTGAACGCATAGTCTAACCGGGAGGGCAAACATCCAGTTTGTTTGCCCTCGGCGTGCAGGTATATTAACGGCATCAGCGACTTCAGGGAGAGTAACCAGCGTTCATGTCGAAGAGAAAAGAAGACCGTCAGCAACAGATCCTGCGCGAACTGGCTGAGACCCCGACCCTGCGGATTGGGGATATGGCGCGCACCCACGGTGTCTCTACCGAAACCATCCGTCGCGATCTTGACGAACTTACCCGCCGGGGCGTTCTGAACCGAACTTACGGCGGTGCGGTGCGGGCCATGAACAGTGAACCGACGGTCACGGAGCGCCATCAGCTGTTTACCGAAGAGCGCGAGCGCATCGCCCGGGATGCCGTCCATTGTATGCGCGACGGCAAAATATTTATGATCGGCTCCGGCGCCACCACGGTACATGTTGCCCGCCGGATGGCCAGCGAGCTGCGGGATATTACGGTCATCACCCACGCCTTCGGCGTCGCAACGGTGCTGTCAATGAATCCAACCATCCGGGTGATCGTCGCTCCCGGAGAGTACTGCGCGACCGAAGGGGCAATGACCGGTGCGCAGACGCTACAGTTCCTCAGCCAGTTCACGGCGGACTATACGCTCCTGGGGGCCAGCGGTATCGCCGCCGATGGACCAAGCGAGGCGTTAATCGACAGCGGAACGGTTTACCGGGCGATGATCCAGCGCGCCGCGAAGAGCATTGTCGTCGCCGACCATTCGAAGTTCGGCCTCACCTACCCCTACCACTACGCGGGCTGGTCGGGCATTAGCCGTTTAATTACTGACCAGCCCCTGCCCGACCATCTCGCTACCTTACTCGGCCGGGAAAAGGTGGTCGTGGCGCGTGGTCATGCCGCTCCTGAACAGCAGTGACCCGCGCCGGTACGTTTACCCTTTGGCGAAATTGGCCTGGATCCGCTGCTGCAGATAATCCTCGGCGCTGATGGGCGGATACTTCCTCTGCGGCCCAAGGATCTCGATATCTTTATTGGCCTGGCAGAAAAACGCCAGGCTGTAGCGCGGCCCCTGATATTCGTGGGGCTGCGGGTTTCTCACCCGGTGGAAGTTAGACGGCAGCTGGTCGTCGCTCCAGCGCATCAGCATATCGCCGATATTGCAGGTGATGACCTCTTCCCTAGGCTCAATGCTGGTCCACTGCTGGCTTTCGCGGTCCTTGCCAGGGCAGACCTGCAGGCCGCCCTGACCGGGGCGCTGGAACAGCAGCGTCAGGCAGTCAAAATCGGTATGCGCGCCGGCCCGCCACATCCCCTGCTGCGACTGCTCGGTTGCATAGTAGTGCAGCATGCGCAAGGTGCTCTGATAGGTGTCACGCTGCGGATCGTGCGCGGTGGTAAAAAACGATTCCGGAAAACCGAGCTTTAAAGCAAAGCAGGAGAGGATCTTCATCCCCAGCTGCCAGCACTGCGATTCAAATCCGAGCATCGTCTGTCGGAAGCCTGGCAGCTCCCGATCGCTGGGCCAGCGCCCGTCCATCAGCGGACGGGTTATCTGATATGACTCTTTTTGATCCGGCGTGCGGGTCGATGGCCGGACCTGCGCCTTGCTCTCCCAGCCGGCGTTGCCGGCCAGCGGATACTGGCGCTTCACCTCGTCGGGCAGCTCGAAAAACGCCTCGGTCGTGCTGAACGCCTGGCGGATCGCCGCCAGCGGAATACCGTGGTGGCTGACCTGGAAGAAACCGATCTCCACCGCCGCCTCCCACAGTTGTTCGGCAATGTCATTTTTTCTTTCGGCAAAGTTAGACAGGTCGATACAGCGCACTTCGCGGGCGAAGGTCTCTTCGCCCTGGGCGCCCATCAGCGCCTCTTTTTCCAGTTCCTGTAAGGCATAGCGTTGATTTTGGGTGGTTGCGTTCATCGTCATTATCCTGTGATCAGTTAAACAGCGGCGCGCTGTTGGAGGGTACGGACTGCCGCCAGCGCGTCGTGGCGCATCGCGTCAAGGTCGAGACCGGGAATGGCGTCATCTTCCACGATGGGCCGGCCATTCAGCAGCAGCGCCTTCAGCGCGGCGCGGCCGCCGCAGGCCACCGGGCCAATCGCCATATCATGCAGGCCGAAGTAGCGCGGATCGTCCAGCCGGTAAATGGCGAGGTCCGCCTGCATCCCGACCTGCAGGGTGCCGCTCTGCGCTAAGCCAAGGATCTGCGCCCCGCCGGCGCTGCCCCAGCGCACCACATCCTCCACCGTGGCCGCATCGGCTCCGCCCTCGAAGGTGCCTCCGGCGTAGCGCGGCTGCGCCAGCATCCCTTTGCGCGCGCGCTGCAGCAGCCATGCGGCATGGGCTTCGCTTTGCATATCCGCCGCTTCATTGGAGGCAGCGCCGTCCACCCCCAGCGAGACCGGGACCCCGGCCTGCTCCAGCGCCAGCAGATCGGCGATGCCGCTGCCCAGCCGGCCATTGCTTTGCGGACAATGAGCAATGCCGGTACCGGTGCGGCCCAGCAGGGCAATCTCCTCCGGCAGAAGCTTCACCAGATGGGCAAACCACACGTCATTTCCCAGCCAGTCGTGCTCCGCGCAGAACTGCACCGGCGTCATGGCGAATTTCTGCCGCGCGGCGTCAAGATAATCGACGGTTTCCGATAAATGGCTGTGCAGCCGGATCCCCAGCTGGCGGGCCAGCTTCGCCATCTCCCGCAGCTGGGCGCCCGGCGCGGAGTGCAGGACGGTAGTGGGCGCCATCACCACCCGGCGCAGCGAGTCGGGCCGCGGGTCGTGATAGCGGCTGACCAGCCGTTCAATATCCGCCATATAGCCGTCGAAGGTTTCCGGACGCAGCGCCACCGGCAGATCCTGCTCCACCGCCCGGCCCTGGGTCGCCCCACCCCGGCACAGAACGATGCGCATCCCCAGCGCTTCCCCTTCGCTGAAGAGAATCTCCGACGTATCGAAAGGCATATCCGGCCAGTACAGGTAGTTGTGATCCGCCACGCTGGCGCAGCCCGAGCGCAGGAGCTCCACCAGACCAATGCGCACCGCCAGACGAAAGGTATGTTCATCGAAAGCCGCGCGAAAGCGGTACGGCGTGGCGCTCAGCCAGGCCGTCAGGCTCTGGTTCAGCCCCTGCGGCTCGCCCTTCAGCAGCGACTGAAAAAGATGATGGTGCGTATTCACCCATGCCGGATAGATCACGCAGTCGCGGGCGTCGATCAGTCGCTCTTCCGGCAGCGGCGTCAGGCTGCCGATGGCCGCAATCTTGCCGTCGCGGATGCGAATATCCGGCCCGGCCAGCCGCGCCGCCTCTCCGGACAGACCGCTGAGGATGGCATGGGCATTTTTAATGATGAATGACATGGCGTCGCTCCTCAGGGTTTTACCTGCATGGTCTGGACAAAGTCGGTGGTATAGGCCTGTTTCCAGTCGGTGGCCGCCGCCAGCAGACCGGCGCTGACCATAAAATCACGCGTCTTTTGCCAGCGGGCGTCGGTCATCGTCCCCCAGCCCTGGCTGGCGGCATCCCCGCCGTCGATCAGATGATGCTCACGGATCTGGGTCACGCCCCAGGCGAGCAGATCGTCGGTCATTTTCGGGTTGTCCTGCTTAATCAACGCATTTCCCGGCGCCGGATCCTTGAGATAGCTCACCCAACCCTCCATTGAGGCGCGGACAAACTTCGCCATCGCCGCTTTACGCTCAGCGATGGTATCCGGGCGGGCGATGAGAATGCCGCCATAGGGAGGGTAACCATGCTCAGAAAAGAGGAAGAAGTTCGCCTTCACCCCGGCCTTCTGCACCTGGAACACCTCGGAGCTGACATAGGCCTGCTGGGCGACAGCGTCGTCGACGACAAAGGGTTGAATATTGAAGGTATAGGGGCGAACCTGAGCGTCGCTCAGCTGGTATTGCGCCTTCAGCCACGGCCACCATGTCGCCTGACCGGAGCTGGAGACCAGAATGGTTTTGTCTTTCAGCCCCTGCAGGGAGCTGACATCGGCGTGGGTCAGCAGTCCCTGGGGATCGTACTGAAAGGGCGCGGCAATGGCTTTCGCCTGGAAGCCGCGCTGAATGCCTTCCAGCAGCTGCAGATCGTAACCGATGATCACATCGGCCCGCTTCGACAACAGCAACTGCATGCCGTTGACCTGCGGTCCGCCGGAGCGGATCTCGACGTCGAGACCATATTTTTTGTACAGCCCAGTGGCCTGAGCCTGATAATAACCCCCCTGCTCCGCCTGAGCGTACCAGGAGGTCAGCAGAACGATTTTTTCCTCGGCCTGAACGGCCAGCGAGACACCGCCGAGGGCCATCAGGCCCAGCCAGCGTAAGCCCCGGGGAAGGCGTGCGCCTGTTTTCATTATCCCTCTCCTCTTTACGCCGGGAGGGGGAGCGAGCGAATGTGGCTCAGCCTCCCATCCCGGTCAACATTGAACCGCGACATGGTGACTGAGCAATGTCCCGTATGGATAACCCGTACTGACCGCTTCTACTCACACTCAGATATACAAAAACAATGCCAGATTTGATGGCCCGCGAGCGGCCGCGAAAAATCGCCTGCGCCGCCGCCCTTGGGCATGCAACCTTTGATTCATGCACACAATAAATGCACCACTTTGGTGCGTTGATGAATGATTTTAGTGCCTGTCCGGTCTCTCACAGCTGGCTGAAGAGCATCTCCAGCTGGTTCAGCATCATCGAGGCGGCAAGGGAAAGCTGGCGGGCGGGCGAGACGCACAGCGCCAGGGTGAAAGGCTTAAGCTGCGGATCGGTTAGCGGCACAAACGCCAGCTGGCCGGACTCGATCTCATCGAGAATATCCAGCCGGCACAGGATGCCGATGCCCATCTGCTCTTTGATCAGGGTGCGGATCATGTGGATGTTATTCGATACCGCCACCTCCTTCACCTCGTTGCCGCTGATGTTCACCAGCGCCTCCACCGGTTCGCTGATCATCAACGGGGCGGATGGCAGGATAAACGGGTAGTCGATGCACTGGCTAAAGCGCACAGCGCTGCGGCTGGCCAGCGGATGGCCGGTCGGCACTACGATCCCCATATTCATTTCGGCAAACGCCCGCACCTGCAGTTCGCGGGAGGTCTGCGGATTGAGCATGATGCCGAAATCCGCCTCGCCGGAGATCAGCGCCTGCTGGATGTGGATATTGTTGATGGTGGTCAATGTAAAAGAGATGTTGGGATAATGTTTGTGCACCTCTTTAAGCATCGTCGAAAAGAAATGCCGGTTAATGGCATCGATAGTGGCGATGCGCACATGCCCCCGCCGCAGTCCGCGCAGGTCATCCAGCTGCTCGCAGACCCGGGTAAAGTCCTTTTTCCAGTTATTGGCCGCGTGCAGCAGCAGCTCCCCGGCGGCGGTCAGCCGCAGCCCGGTGGGATGGCGCTCGAAGAGCGGCATCGCCAGCTCCTGTTCCACGCGCAAAATCTGACGGTCAATAGAAGACGCAGACACATGCAGCGCCTCTGACGCTTTACGAAACGACCCCTGACGGGCCACTTCGGTGAAATAGAGCAGAAATCGGGAGAAGGCAAACATCGTTTGGGTGCTCTCTTTTTTGCAACGGGTTGTGCGAATCAAAGCTCTGGACGCAACAGTTTTATCACAATACCGTAGCATTCATAGCGGAGAAACGATCGTTTCATCCATTTTTGCACGCCGGACAGTCACCGCGAAGGAGCGGGTATCCCTTCGCTGCCCCTGGCCGCCCTGCAGACAGCGGATTGAGGGAGAGAAAACGGTAATGCACAGCCACGATCTTATTTCGGTCTCGGTGGGGGAAATACGCCCCAACGGCGAGGGAAATCTATCTTTAATATTGCAGGCGGCGGCCGGGGAAATATTACCGGCCTACTCCGCCGGGGCGCATATCGATATTATTATTCCCGGCGTTGGCCCACGGCAATATTCCCTGTGCGGCATGCCTGACCGCGGTAATCATTATGAAGTTTGCGTCCGGCTGACGGATGCGTCCACCGGCGGCTCACGCTATTTGCACCAGCAGCTCAACGCCGGCGATCGGCTCTCCATTTCGTCGCCGCGCAACCATTTTCCCCTGCCGGAGGCCGGGCGCTACCTGCTGTTTGCCGGCGGAATCGGCATCACGCCTTTGCTGGCGATGGCCGAAGCGATTGCCGCCAGAAAAGGGGCGCTGGAGCTGCATTATTATGTCGCCAGCTCGCGCCAGACGGCCTTCACATCGCGCCTGGCCCAGCTGGCCGCGAGCGGCACGGTGGCGATCCACTGCAGCGAGGAAGGCGCGTCGTTTCGCCAGCGGATCCCCGAATGCTTAACCACGCCCCACCCTGATACCGCAGTGGTGGCCTGCGGCCCGGAGGGCTTTATTCAGCGACTGCGGTCAGTCATGGAGGAATATCGCTGGTCGCCGTCGCAATTCGTATTCGAGCGCTTTACTCCCGCGGCGGAAAATAATATCGCGGCGAACAACGCATTTTATATTGAGCTGGCCTCCAGCGGGCAGCGTCTGCAGGTCGCCGCGGATCAAACCATTGCTCAGGTATTACAGCACGCCGGGGTGGAGGTGATGCTCTCCTGCGAACAGGGAATGTGCGGATCGTGTATTACCGGGGTTCTCGACGGGCTCCCCGAGCACCGGGACAGCGTGCTGACGACGGAAGAGAAAGCCGGCAACGACCAAATCACGCTCTGCTGTTCGCGGGCGAAATCGCCGGGTCTGGTTTTGGATCTGTGAGGAGACTGACGATGACGTTCCCCTCCTCTTGCGCGCCGCTCGCCGGCATCAGCCGCGCCCGACTTCCGGCCTGGGCGCTGCCCGACGGCTGGCCGACGCAGGCCAACGATGAACCGCGGCTGGCGGACCTGGCCTTTCGCGATGGACGGATCGCCGCCGTGACGCCCTCCGTCGAGCCGGCTCCCGGCCTGTGGGACCTGGCGGGGACCCTGACGCTCCCCGGCCTGGTGGAACCCCATGCCCATCTGGACAAAACCTTTACCCTTGAACGCTGCCGTCCGGCGCAGGCCGGGCTGCTGGCGGCGATCCACGCCATGCACGAGGATCGCCGACACTGGACCAGGGCGGATATTCAACGTCGGGCGTCCGCCGCGCTGGCCCGGGCGGCAGCAAATGGCGTGACCCATTTACGCAGCCATATCGACTGGTTTACCGCCGACGCGCCGGACGCCTGGCAGGAGATCGCCCGTCTCGATACCGGCGGCATCACCCTGGAACGGGTGGCGCTGGTCCCGCTGCCCCTGTTTCGCGATCCGGCGGACGCCGAGGCCATTGCCAGGACAGTCGCCAACAGCGGGGAGCGCTGCCTGCTGGGGGGCTTCATTCACTCCTCCAACTGGGACGTCGCCGCCATGGCAAACCTGCTGCGCAGCGCGGCCCGCTGGGAACTGGATCTGGATTTGCATATCGATGAGGAGCTCAGCGAGGTGTCTCAGGGGCTGACCTGGCTGGCAGATCATCTCTCCCGCCACCCATTCCCCGGGCATATCTGCTGCAGCCACGGCTGCGCGCTGGCCGCCGGCAGCGACGCGCAGGCGGCGCTGATCCTGCACCAGCTGGCGGCGCACGGCGTCACCCTTATCGCCCTGCCGATGACCAACCTGCTGCTGCAGGATGCGACGTTCGGCCGCACGCCGCGCCAGCGGGGGATCACCCTGCTGCACGAGGCGCAGGCCGCCGGCGTGGCCACCCTGCTTGGGTGCGACAACGTGCAGGACGCTTTTTGTCCGGCGGGAAGCTACGACCCGCTGGATACCCTGGCCTGCGGCCTGTTCAGCGCCCAGCTCAGCGACCCGTTCGACCGGCAGTCTCGGCTGATCTGCGATCGCGCGGCGCTGACCGGTTCGCCGGCAGACGCGGCCCCTTTTGCCGTCGGGGCGGCGGCCAGCGTGGTGATTTTCCCGGGTAGCGACCGTTTTACCTGGCCTTTAAACAGCGCCGCCCGTCTGGTGGTTAACCACGGCAGGTTAACCCACCGGCGAGTGTGGCAGGAGGAGATGGCACATGAGTCTTGAAGCAGGCGCGGGGGCGCCGCTGGCGCGGTATGCCGCCTGGCGCAGAGCCGGCGATTTTATTTTTCTCTCCGGCATTATTCCGGTCAATCCCCTGACCGGCACCATCGTCAACGGCTTTCAGGATGTGCCTGAGCCGGTGCGGGAGCTGCTGGGGGCGACCGGGGAATTTTCAACCGATGCGAAACAGGGGCCGATCCTCGCCCAGAGCTGGTACGTACTGGAAAGCATCCGCCGCACCGTGGCGTCCGCGGGGGGGCAGATGAGCGACGTTATCAAGCTGGTGCAGTACTTTCGCAACCTTGACCATTTTCCCTATTACAGCCGGGTCAGGAAGCTGTTTTATCCCGACCAGCCGCCCGTATCCACCGTGGTGCAGGTCAGCGAAATGCTGCCCGACGCCACGGTATTGATTGAAGTCGAAGCAACCGTCTGGTTACCCCAGCCAATTCACTCCGAGGCACCGCGATGATTAACGGTTACATTCCTGCAGCGCGCTTTCTCCCTTTTCTGAGCTGGACGGACGTGGCCGCCCTGCCGGATAAAAGCAATACGGTTATCGTCCTCCCCACCGGGGCGATCGAACAGCACGGCCCCCATCTGCCCTGCTCGGTGGACAGCGTGATCTCCTCCGGGGTGGCGGGCCATGCCCTCGCCCGGCTGCCGGCGGCGATCCCGGCCTACGCCATCCCGCCGATCGTCTACGGTAAGTCAGAGGAGCATCTGCATTTTCCCGGCACCCTGACCCTCAGCGGCGATACCCTCCTGCATACCCTGCTGGAGATCGCCGAATCCCTCTATCGGGCCGGTTTTCGCAAGCTGCTGATGATCAACGGCCACGGCGGCCAGCCGCAGATCCTGCAGATCGCCTGCCGGGAAATGCGCCTGCGCCACGGGGATTTCATCGCCATCCCGCACGACGTGTTCAACGTGCCCAACTGCGAAAAACAGTTCCTCAGCCCGCATGAACAGCGGATGGCAATGCACGCCGGGCATAGCGAAACGGCGCTGATGCTGGCGCTGGCGCCGGAGTGCGTTCATATGGAGCGGGCGGTCGCCAACTTCCCGCCGGAATTCCCCTGCCCGACCCTGTCGAAAGGCCGTCCGGCGGCGGCGTGGGCGTCCTATGACTTTGGCCCCAGCGGGGTGATTGGCGACCCAACCCCGGCGACGCGGGAGCAAGGCGAAGGGCTTCTCGACTCCCTCGCCGCCAGCTGGGCGCAGGCAATCATCGAGATCCACCGCATGGCCTGGGTCGAACGTCGCGAACCGACCTGGGGCAAACAGCACTGGCACGGCTTTGTGCAGTCCCTACCACCCTCTTTCGCTGCTGAATCCAAGGAGCCCTGATGAATACCAGATCAACGCCAGTTTTTACCCTGCTGACCGTGGCCGCCCTCGCGGCCTCAGCCTCCTGCGTCGCGGCGGAGAAGTTCACGTTTCTCACCAACTGGTATGCCCAGGCGGAGCATGGCGGTTTTTACCAGGCCCAGGCCACCGGGCTGTATAAGCACGCCGGTCTTGATGTCGAGATTAAAATGGGCGGCCCGCAGATCAACGTCATGCAGCTGATGGCGGCCGGCCAGGCGGACTGCACCCTTGGCGACAACGGCCAGGCGCTGGAGACCTGGCAGGCCGGGGTGCATGCGGTAACCGTCGCCACCGTGTTCCAGCACTCGCCGACGGTGTTTATCACTCATAACAAAGTGAGCAACCCGGCGGAGCTTAAAGACAAAACCTTCCTGCTCGCCACCGAGGCCTATACCTCATTCTGGCCGTGGGTGAAGAGCGAGCTGGGTCTGGCTGGCAGCAAAGTGCGCCCCTATACCTTTAACGTCCAGCCGTTCCTCGCCGATAAAAATCTGGTGCAGCAGGGCTACGTGACCTCCGAGCCGTTCTCCGTCGCCAAAGGCGGGCAGCCGTTCTATGTCTATCCGCTCAGCGACTGGGGCTACCCGCCCTACGGCAACTCGATTATCTGTATGGCGGACACCATCCGCAAACGTCCGGCGGCGGTGGCGGCCTTCGTCAAAGCCTCCATGGAAGGGTGGAAAAGCTACCTGCAGGATCCTGGCCCCGGCAACAGCCTGATCGGCAAAGCGAACCCGCAAATGAGCGCCGAGCAGATCGCCTTTGGCATTGCCCAGATGAAGCAGTACCAGCTGGTGACCGGCGGCGACGCCATGACCGGCGGCATCGGCATCATCACCGAGCCGCGGCTGAAGAAAACCTGGGACATGCTGGTGAAAAACAAACTGATTGATGCCAGCAAGGTGCCGTTTGAGCAGACATATACCCTGGAGATGGTCAAAGACGCCGGAGTGATGCCATGAATACCGCCCCGAAACTGACCGTGATGAGCGACACCCGCTTTATACCCGCCTCCGCCACGCCGGCCATCGAGGTACTGTCGGCGGAGAAGATCTATAGCAACGGCACCCGGGCGCTGCTGCCCGTCAATCTGACCATCAACCAGGGGGAGTTCATTACCCTGCTCGGCCCGTCCGGCTGCGGTAAGAGTACGCTGCTGAAGATGGTCGCCGGCCTGGTGGAGCCCAGCGACGGCAAGCTGATGCTGTGGCGGCGCGACAGCCGGGAAAAAGCCCAGCATCCGCTCTCGTTCGTCTTCCAGGAGGCCACTCTGATGCCCTGGAGCAGCGTGCGCAATAACGTCAGGCTGCCGCTGGATCTGGCCGGCGTGCCGCGCGCGGAGGGCAACACCCGGGTGAGTGAAGTCCTTGAGCTGGTGGGGCTCGGCAAGTTCGCCGACGTCCTGCCGCGCGAACTCTCCGGCGGCATGCAAATGCGCGTCTCCATCGCCCGCGGCCTGGTCACCAGGCCAAAGCTGCTGCTGATGGATGAGCCCTTCGGCGCGCTGGATGAAATTACGCGGAACAAGCTCGACAGCGATCTGCTGCGCCTGTGGCAGGAGCAGAATCTGACGGTGGTCTTCGTCACCCACTCGATCCACGAAGCGGTGTTTCTCTCGCAGCGGGTGATCATGATGGCGGCCCGTCCCGGACGGGTGGTGGAAGATATCGCCATCCGGGAGCCGTTCCCGCGCAGCGAGGCGTTCCGCGTCAGCCCGGCATTTTCCCTGTATGCCCGTCAGCTGCAGGACAGTCTGTTGCAGGCCAGCCAGTCCGGTATGGAGCCATAATATGAAGACCACAACCTCAACGCCGTGGATCCAGCATCCGCGTTTTCTCAAAATTCTCTATCCGACCCTCGTCGCGGTGGCGGTGGTGCTCCTCTGGCAGGGCGCGGTAAGCTATTTCCGCATCCCGGCTTTTCTGGTGCCGTCGCCGCTGGTGATGCTGGACAGCCTGTGGACGCATCTCACGCCGCTGCTGCTGGCGCTGCTGTTCACCCTCAAGATCACCCTGATCTCGTTTCTGCTGTCGATTGTCATCGGCGCCGCCGTGGCGTTTATCCTGGTGCAGAACCGCTTTGTGGAGACCGCCCTGTTTCCCTACATCGTGTTTTTGCAGGTGACGCCGATCGTCGCCATCGCCCCGCTGATCATCATCTGGGTAAAGGACGCCACCCTCTCGCTGGTGGTGTGCGCCACCCTGATGGCGGTCTTCCCTATCATCTCCAATACCACCCAGGGACTGCGCAGCGTCTCCCCCGGCCTGCTGAGCTATTTCCGCCTCAATCACGCCAGCCGCTGGCAAACGCTGGTGCGGCTGCGTATCCCCTCGGCGCTGCCCTATTTCTTCGGCGCGCTGCGTATTTCCAGCGGGCTGTCGCTGATTGGCGCGGTGGTGGCGGAGTTTGTCGCCGGCACTGGCGGGACCAATACCGGGCTGGCCTATCAGATCCTGCAGGCCGGCTACCAGCTGGATATCCCGCTGATGTTTGCCGCGCTGCTGCTGATCTCTCTCGCCGGGATCGCGCTGTTCGGCGTGATGTCCTGGGTCTCGCGCCGGGCGCTCAGCGCCTGGCATGAAAGCGAAGCCGTGCAATCTCATTAATGTTTTGCTGACGAACAGGAAAAAGAATGATGACTGATGAACAGCGTCAACAAGCGGTCGCGGCGATCCAGCAGGCACTCCCGGCGCTGGAGTGGACCCTGCAGCCGGCGAAACTCAAACGGCTTTCCCGCGATTTTCACTGGTTCAGTCCGGTACTCGCCGAGCAGCTGGCGGGAAAACAGGCGGACGCGGTGGTTCGCCCGCGCGATGAAGAGGAGCTGCGCCAGCTGGTCGCCGCCTGCGCGCAGCATCAGCTGCCGCTGACCTTGCGCGGCAGCGCCACCGGCAACTATGGACAGCTGGTCCCTCTCGAAGGAGGGATGCTGGTGGATATGACCGGGCTCAACCAGATCGTCGCCCTCGGCAACGGCACGGTGAGGGCTCAGGCCGGCATTCGCCTGGCGGACATCGAAACCGCCGCCCGCCCGACGGGCTGGGAGCTGCGCTGTATGCCGTCGACCTACCGCCTGGCGAGCCTGGGCGGCCTTTACGGCGGCGGGTTCGGCGGCATCGGCTCCATCAACTATGGGCCGCTGGCGGCGCCCGGCAATGTGCTCAGCGTCAAAGTGATGACCGTCGAGCCGGTCCCTCGCGTACTGACCGTCCCGGCACCCGAAGCGCTGCTGCTGCATCATGCCTACGGCACCAACGGCATCATTCTTGAGGTTGAGCTGGCGCTGGCTCCCGCGCACCAGTGGATAGAACGCCTGGACGTGTTTGACGATTTCGCCGATGCCCTGAACTATGCCAACGCCTGCGTCCGCTCGCCGGGGCTGGTGAAGCGCCAGGTCGCGCTGCTGGCCACCCCGATCGCTAACTATTTTAGCCACCTCAACGATCGTTACCGCGCCGGGCAGCATGCGGTTATCAGCCTGATCGCCGAAGAGAGCGAAGGCGTGTGCGCCAGCCTGTTACAGCGCCATCGCGGGGCCAACGCCATCCGCCAGGCCAGCGATGAGGCCCGGGCGCGCAATGGCTCGTTAATGGAATACTGCTGGAACCACACCACTCTGCATGCGCTCAAGGTGGACAATACGCTGACCTATCTGCAGACCGCGTTTGATCCGCAGCGCTATCCGCAGCAAATTTTACAGATGGAACAGCATTTCGCCGGGGAGGTGATGTCTCATATTGAATTTCTGCGCGATATCGAAGGCAACCTCACCGCCAGCGGTCTGCAGCTGGTGCGCTATACCACGCCCGAACGTCTCAACGCGATCATGCAGATATTTCGCGATAACGACGTCAAAATTAACAACCCCCACGTGCTGCAGGTTGAGGACGGCAAACAAGGGGTGATTCGCCCTGACGTGGTGGCGGTGAAACAATCTCTCGACCCGGCGGGATTGCTTAACCCCGGCAAGCTGCGCGGCTGGGCGCTGCGCGACCAGCTGGAACTGGACAGCAACCCGCTGGCGCGGGCCACCCGCGAAACTCCCGCGACCTGATCGCCCCGCTCCGCGTGCAGGCTAACGCGGAGCGGGCCCGTTTCTCTTCCCCCTGCCCGCACGGCGAGTTTTTTTACGCCACTCATTCATATGAATGAGTGGCGTCTCTGTTTCCTCCGTTATACTCATCAAAAAAGCGACGATAAATTTATTATCGCGGGTTAAATTCACGGTTCAATATTGCTCTCGAGTTAAATTGTCATTTCTGGCAGGTACTGGCAAATAGTTTATTATTCGCGATCATTAAACTATCACTTGCCCCTTGCCTACCTGAACAATAAAAAATGACCGTGAAACTTACCCGCCAGGAATTATTCCTGTGCAGTAAACACTTGTTAAAAACGTTGTCATTTATTTTTATTCAACACAGAAATAGTGAGGGTGATATGAGCGATGCCATTTCTTCGCAACTTGAAAACATCATTACGATGCTGATCGCCATTAGTATCGCCTCGGAAAGAGTGGTAGAGATTATTAAAGGGTATTTTCCCTGGCTTAATCTGGAAAAGCAGTATCCCGTCATAGAAGGAAAACGCAAATCTGCCCTGCAGCTATTAGCGGTGGTGGCCGGAATTGTGACGGCGTTTTTGACGCAACCTTTCGTCGCCGGCAGTTTTTCGGCCTTTAAACACCCGGATCTGATGACATTATGTATTGGCTTGATGGCGAGCGGCGGGTCTGCGTTCTGGAACGCTATCCTTAATTATCTTTTGCAAGTGAAGAACCTGAAGAAGCAACAAGTCAACAGCGTGAAAGCGGATGCAGTAGTCGATCCTCTCCCCCCATCTCCGGTTTATCAGGACATGGTTCCTGGCGCAGAACCGGTCAGCTCAAACCCCTGTTTCAATCCGGAGGGTAACTAACATGGTATGGCGTGTCGCAAAGAGTTTGCTGATACTCAGAGATCAGATAAATCAATATGCTCCGCACCGCAATAAGGCCAGCGATGGCACCATTGGTGATGAACATCATGCCCACACCAACTCGGCAGGTGTTGGATGGAAATATTGGTGTGGTTACGGCTATCGATATTACGCACGATCCCGCACAGGGGTGTGATGCTCAGGCGATTGTCAATGCACTGGTCGACAGCAAAGACAAACGAATTAAATACATTATCTGGAACAAACATATTATTAGCGCTTCTGTCCAGCCATGGGTATGGCGCGATTACCATGGCGCCAGCCCGCACGATAAGCATTTCCACTTATCCGTAATGCCGGTGAAAGCGCTGTACGATTACACCTTACCGTGGCTTTTCTTTAAGCCACAAACCTGGAAGTAAAAATGAGTTAATCCTCTTTCTCCTGTTACTACGAGGCTAACATGACACAACAAACTGATATTGAGAAAATAAAAGCGGCACTCAACGCCATCGAAGAACTCGAACAGATTGCCCGTTCAACGCAGCCAGCCGATATAAAGAATTTTTGCGTGGAATATAACAAAACATGGAAAAAGAAAGTGGATGCCGCGCTGGCGCTGCTTGACGGAACTACGGGCTCACTGCTTGTTAAGTTCGTTCCGTACTTACCCATGCTGCTAATGATTATTAAGATGCTTAAAGAAGGAGTTGAACAATATTGTCAATTGCATCTCGCGGTGGAGCCTCCCGTAGATAAATAAGTGCTCCCCATCCGGCCAGGGCCTGCACAGGCACTGGCCTCCTTCCCCACTCCCCCATCTATCCAGGTCTATCTCAGCCCGACGCCGACCTTATCCTGCGCCGGACAGTCCCGCCATATGGACGATAAGGCCCACCGCGGCGGCGGCGGCCAGCACCCAGGTCAGCTTCCACTTATAGCGAAACAGCAGCCCGGCGGCGGCGAGAGCAATGGCCGCAGACCATGGGTCGAAACCGGACGGTCCCCAGACGCTATGCCAGATAAAAAACAGCGCCAGATTCAGGATAACGCCCACCACCGCGGCGGTAATGGCGGTCAACGGCGCGGTAAATCCCACTTTATTATGCGTGGTTTCAATAAACGGCCCGCCGGCGAGAATAAAGATAAACGAGGGCAAAAAGGTAAACCATGTCACCAGACACGCCGCCGCGATGCCCCCCAGCAGTACATCATCAACGCCCAATACCGCTTTGGTGTAGCCGCCGACAAACCCGACAAAGGTCACCACCATGATCAACGGCCCGGGGGTGGATTCCCCAAGGGCGAGGCCGTCCATCATCTGCCCTGCGGTCAGCCAGCCATAGTGGGTCACCGCCCCCTGGTAAACGTAAGGCAGGACGGCATATGCACCGCCAAAGGTCATCAGGGCGGCTTTGGTAAAGAACCAGCTCATCTGGGTCAGCGGATGCGCCCAGCCCAGCATTAGCGTCAGGGCGGCCATCGGCACCAGCCACAGCAGCATCCCGGCGATCAGTACCTGGGCGGTACGCCGCCAGCTGAAAATGGCATGGGCCGGGATCGGCGTCGCGTCATCAATGATGGCGGCCCCGCCGGGGTGACTCTGCGCACGGTGGGCGTCCGCTTTGCCGAATGTCGCCGGCGCCATCCGTCCGCCGATAAACCCGACGATCGCCGCGGTCAGGACGATCAGCGGAAAAGGAACGTTCAGCGCAAAAATAGCGACAAAGGCAGCGGCGGCGATGGCCCAGTAGGCGCCATTTTTCAGCGCCCGCGAGCCGATGCGGTGCGCCGCCTGCAGCACGATCGCCGCCACGGCGGGTTTGATGCCATAAAAAATCCCCGCCACCACCGCGACATCCCCCCAGACGAGGTAGATCCACGCCAGCGCGATGAGTAACGCCAGCGAGGGCAAAATAAACAGCACCCCGGCGATGACGCCTCCCCAGGTTTTATGCATCAGCCAGCCGATATAGGTCGCCAGCTGCTGCGCCTCCGGGCCGGGCAGGACCATACAAAAGTTGAGCGCGTGCAGGAATCGTCCTTCCGAGATCCAGCGGCGGTTATCCACCAGCTCCTGGTGCATCATGGCGATCTGCCCGGCAGGCCCGCCGAAGCTGATAAAGCCGAGCTTCAGCCAGAAGCGAAATGCCTGCCAGAAGGAGACGGAGGCGACGAAGGAAGGACTGTCACTCTGCGGAAGAACGACCGTTTTGCTCATGATTGCCAGACCTCATTTCACAGGACTTCAGTAAGCCGTCGAACAGCGAGCAGGCTGTCGCCAGCAGTTGGTCATCGTCCGTAATGGTTTCCCGCAGCCCTGCAAGCACACTCTCCACTCCCGCCGCCTCCGGGGTCGGTACCCCACCGACGTCCAGGAAGTGGATAAGCTGCCCCAGGCTGTCGGGGATCACCGCTTCCAGCGCAAAGCGCCGGACCAGTACTTCAAAGGTAACCAGCGTGCCGACGTGGCTGAACGGCGCCCTGTCAAAATCAAAGCCGACCGCCGTCGCCGGACAGGCCTCGGGCGCGGAAAGCCACAGGAACCGCGCCTCGTCGTCGATAAAGCGCCGGATAAGCCAGGCGCTGGCCAGACGATCGACCCACGGGCGTCGGCGGGTGGCCCACAGCCGGCCGCGGAAGGCGCCTCTGTCCAGGAGGCTCAGTTCGCCCGCAACCGACTGCGGCTCGTCCGGCGATAGCCGCTGATTAATTGCCTGCTCGATAGTGGCCAGTCGCTCAGCGGCTTGCTCCCGGGCGGCCCCCGGAAAGAAATCAATCGCCTCGATCCGCCGGTAGTCACGCTGAATTTTACGCAGCTGCTTCAGCTGAACCGCCAGTCCGTCGGCGGATACCGCCCCCTGCAGCGCCTGCAGATCCTGCAACAGCGCGTCGTACTGTTCGCGGCGATCGAACAGCGGCCTGAGCGCCTCTTCTTCCGCTGCCTCAATCGTAAAAACATACCCGGTCCCCCCTTCCGCGCGGATCGCCTGGCAGGCACTGAGGAAGGTGTCATAGCCCTGGCGCACATCGGGCAGCAGATAGACCCCGTCGCGCAGGACCGCCGCCCCGCTCTGCTTCAGGGTTCGCCAGACACGCATGCGCAGCGTGGCTTGAGACGTCGTCAGGTTAAGGATCAAGAGATGCATTGTCATGCTGTAGAGATTACTACAGCATGTAGCGTATGTGACGTTTTTACGCGCGCGGGGTAAGATGAATTTCAGCAATGCATAGCCGAAAAGCGCAAAAAGACGGCCCGCGCAGCGGCAGACCTGGCGCTAAGCGTGGGGTGGCGATAAGGGGCGCAGCGGCAGGGTGAACAGCGCCAGCCCCACCGGCACCAGGGAGCCCCACAGCACCGCGTTCCAGCCGAAGGCGTTGAGCAGAACGCCGGACGAAAACGAACCCACGATCATCACGCCGAAGACCAGAAAATCGTTGAGCGACTGCACCTGGGTCTTCTCTTCCGGGCGGTGGAAATCGATGATTTTCGCCGAGGCGCCGGTGAAGCCAAAGTTCCAGCCGATGCCGAGCAAAATCAGCGACAGCCAGTAATGATATACCCCGACGCCGCTGAGACCGACCGCCACCGACGCGCCGGTGATCAGCAATCCCGCCGCCGCCATGCGCACGGCGCCGAAGCGCTGGATCAACCGGCCGGTGACAAATCCCGGGCCGTACATCGCCATCACATGCCACTGGATCCCGAGGTTGGCGGCCTGCTGGGAAAGACCGTGCATATGCATGGAGAGCGGCGCGGCGGTCATCAGAAAATTCATCACCATATAGGCCACCGCCCCGCTGAACACCGTGGTGGCGAAGCCCGGCTGGCGGATAATCTCGCGCAGCGGCCGCCCTCCGCGCACGCTGGCCGCCGCGGGCTCTGCCGACGTCACGCCTGCCAGCAGAATGGCGGCGAGCGCCGCCACCAGCGCCTGAGCGAGAAAGGTGAAGGCGAAGGTATGGGTCGGCCAGAGGTGCATGGTGCCGGTGACCAACATCGGGCCAATGATCCCGGCGGCCACGCCGCCGCCCATCACCAGCGACAGCGCGCGGGCGCGACGTTCCGGAGCGACGCCGTCGGTGGCGGCAAAGCGAAAACTGAGCGCCACCGCGGCATAGGCGCCGCCGAGCATCGCGGCGAAGCAAAACAGCAGAAAAGAGCCCAGCACCACCGCCAGAGCGGCCGCCAGACCGGTGACCACCCCGGCGCCGGTACCGGCCATAAACGCGGCTTTGCGGCCCCGCTTTCGCGCCAGCGCGCCGAAAGGCAAAATAGAGGCCGCCATCCCCAGCACAAACAGGGTGATCGGCAGCGTGGCCAGCGACGGGCTGGGGGCGAGGGTATTGCCGACGATAGCGCCGGTGGCGTAGAACACCACCGAGTTGGCGCCGGCCAGCGCCTGAGCGGCGGCCAGGCGGATGATATTTTTATTCTGCGCCGCCAGCGGCAGCATCTGTTCTGTAGACATCCGTTGTTTTCACCGGTGTGAGAGTGGCGCCAGGCTGGCCGTCTGGCATCGCGCCCTGTTTGTTGGGTTCCCTGACCGTTACCTTAGCCGCAAAATACGCTTTTGCACCATAGCGAATAGCAATATTACCCGGCGATCTGACTCCTCTTCTGCGCCAGATCGCCGGGCCGGGCTTCACAGCCCGGTTTATTCAGGGGATCAGTCGCGCCGCGCCGCGGCGAATTTAGCCGCAATCATCGCGGCCGTCGGCTGAACGCCCCCCAGGCTCCACTGTTCCGGGTCATGTTCATCAATGCGGATCCATACCGACTGGCGGAACTGCGGATCGCCCTGCCCCTCAATCTCCACCAGCAGATCGGTCATCCGCCGCAGCAGCTCACTTTTCTGTTCCGCGGTCATGATCCCTTTAATGGTTTGCACGTTAACAAATGGCACGCTATGCTCCTTCGCAGCTAAGTCTAAAATTCAAACTCAGAGTAGAAGGTCAATCTCGCGATGTCAAAAAATAAATCACTGCCCTACCTCGATCCGGAGCTGTGCGGCCTGGCGGAAGGAGCCAAAATACTCGGCGACCGCTGGGTGCTGCTGATCCTCCGCGAGGCGTTTTACGGTGTGACGCGCTTTGAAACGATGCAGACGCATACCCATATCACCCGCCAGACGCTCACCACCCGGTTGAAAACGATGACCGAAATGGGATTGCTCCGCAAAGTCCCCTACCGGGAAGCGGGGGCTCGCGAGCGCTATGAATATGTTCTCACCGATAAAAGCCGTAGCCTGGCGCTGGTGCTGTTCGCCCTGATGGAATGGGGCCACCAGCAGGTGCTGCACAGCGCGCCGCATATTGCGCTGGTGGACAGCGTCAGCGGCGAGGCCGTCCATCCGGGGTTCGTCACCGCCAGCGGCAGCGTGGCGAATCCCGCCGCGCTGCAGATCGTTAAAGCAGACGAACGCTGATAGCCCCGCGGCGCAGGCTGCGGCGCGGTTGCCCCGTTACAGAACTTTCGTAGACCTCTAGCGGAAGCCGCGACGAGCAGGTATGTTGCATTGCCACGTTACCCGAAGACAGCGGGACATTTTGCTTTCATCGAACGGTGCGATAAAGGATGACGCTCTCTGCCGGGTCCGATCCCGACCATTATCCGTGGCGCACGCCATGACCGCCCTGGTCCGCCGCTGATCCGCGGATCGCTCATGCTAAAGGTAGAAAATGTCGCTTCGTTCACTGCGGGCTTTATGTTTGACCAGCTTCTTTATCGCCGACGTTCGCGACGGCCTCGGGCCGTTTCTGGGGATCTTTCTCACCCAGCGTCACTGGCAGGCGGAGGATATCGGCCTGTTGATGACCATCGGCGGCGTTGCTGGCCTGCTGGCGACCCTGCCCGCCGGCTTCATCACCGACACCTCGCGGCATAAGCGCGTGCTGCTGGCCGTGGTCTGCCTGGTGATAACCCTGACCACCCTGCTGCTCTGGTTCAGTCAGAAGACCAGCGTGGTGGCGCTTTCGCAAGTCGCCAGCGGGATCTGCGCGGCCTTTGTCGGACCGTTAATCGCCGGGATCACCCTTGGGCTGACCCGACAGCGCGGCTTTAGCGCCCAGATGGGCAAAAACGAAGCCTTCAACCACGCGGGGAATTTCTTCACCGCGCTGATTGCCGGGGCCATCGCCTGGTACTGGGGGATCGGCGGTATTTTCATTCTGATGGCCGGTACCACCCTGTTCACCCTCATCGCCCTGCTGGCGATCCGCGGCAGCGATATCGACGATGACGCCGCCCGCGGCCTCGAGTCGGCCGTCCCGCCCGCGCTGCCTGGGTTTGCCATCCTGTTCCGCCATACGCCGCTGCTGATCGCCGGCGTGACCCTGATGCTGTTCCATCTCGCCAACGCCGCGCTGTTGCCGATGCTGAGCATGCGGATCGCCGCCGCGCCGGGACACCTCAATCCGGGGCTGTTTGCCGCCGCCACGGTAATTATTTCGCAGGCGGTGATGATCCCGGTGGCCATTCGGGTCGCCGGCAGCATCGAGAAATATGGTTACTGGCGATGCATTCTGCTGGCGCTGCTGATCATGCCCATCCGCGCGGCGCTGGCGGCCTCCAGCGACGCCCCGGCGATGATGGTCCCGGTGCAAATTCTTGATGGTCTGGCGGCAGGGATTTTGGGGGTGGCGGTGCCCAGCTTTATCGTCTCGCTGCTGCGCGGCAGCGGGCACGTCAACGCCGGACAGAGCGTGGTGATGCTGATGCAGGGGGCCGGGGCGGCAATGAGTCCGGCGTTAACCGGCGCTATCGCCGGACGCTACTCCTTTGCCACCGCCTTCGGGGTGCTGAGCGTTATCGCGCTGGTCGCGCTGATGGTGTGGTGGCGTAGCGCCCCGCTGCTCGCCGCCTCCGCGTCGCCGCCGGTCGGCGAAAGCGGCCAGTAAAGAGAGGATATCGTCAGGCGGACAACAGCCCCCTGCTGTCCGCCTGACGTATAAGAGGCGTTAATTCACCCGCGAACGCAAGGTGATTTGCCGCAGGGCGTTGGCCATATCGAGCTGAATCAGCTCTTTAATGCCTTCGCGCTTAATAAACTGGCTGCGGTGTTTACTCTTCACCTCTTCAATACTTTTTTTGATCTCTTGCGCCGGCAGTTTATACCAGCCGCGAGCCTGTTTCTCACCGCCCATTTCCAGCCACAGCGATGAGTAACTGGCTTTCAGCAGATCGCTTTTCACGTGGTAATCGGAATCGATCGCGTAGACCGTGGTGATGTTGAAATAGCCTAAGAAACCATACAGCACGCTCATGATGATATTTTTCGGCCGCGCGCCATGCAGCTCTTTGGTCAGCGCCTTCACCTCTTCGTTGGTGATATCTTTTCCGCCCTGAATACCGCCGATATAGGCGCGGCCATCGTCGGTACAGGAAAAACAGACGCTATAGACGCGACGGTCGCCGAGAAACAGCTGCAGCATCAGTTCACCCTCCTCCTGAAACGGCGACGCCAGCAGCTTAACGTCAAGCTTATCGCCATTTTTCAAAGGGATAGCAAACATCGCCCGGCCAAAATCCGCCACGGTATAGAGCTGCGGCAGCACATCCGGCTGAAATGTTTTCTCGATAAAATTCAGCGAACCGTGGGCAATATCCAGCTTGCGCCGTTTTGACATCCGTTTATTAAGATAGGCCTTAAAGGGTTTATCCTCGAAAGGCACCAGCCCCTGGGTTACGGCGGTCAACCGCGCGCACTGATATTTGGCGCAAAGTCCTTGATATTCTCTGTACTTACCTCCTGCGAGCGAGAGCTCTCTGCATTTTCGTAAAATTTTTTTATAGTTTATTTTGACCTGACCGATCACTTTATTATGTTTACGCCATTCTTTGATGGCGCCTGCAACAGTATGTCCCATTGATTAAGATCCATAGATTCATCCATAATCGCGGCCATATTAACATAAAAGATATTCGTCAACGCTTAATTACACCTTCGTTGTCCTTTCATTTAATATTGCGGCAGGAAATTGTTCTGCCGACGATAATTAAAATTAACGCCATCCTGTCAACGATTAATTATGGTAGGTGATGCCCGCCGCCCAGCGACTTAACGCTCTGTGCGTTCGGCGCGAAGCGCGGGTACATCCGCGGGCGGTTTTACCCTATACTTGACGCTGATCCAAAATCAGCAACGATAGGTAACTTATGGAAATTGATCTCGACAACCTGGTCTTCAGCGGCCTGGATGAAGCGGAAGAGCGCAACGCGGAGCGTCTGGAAGAAGCGGACAAAAAAGCCCAGGCGATCGTTGCCGATGACGATTGCGGCGACGCCTGCAAAATCTGATTATCAAACCGGCCCGCGGGCCGGTTTTTTTTGCCTCCCGCCCCCTCAGCTGGGTAAATACCCTTTCAGCGTATCCAGCAGCGCCTGCGCCGCCTTCGACAGCGGCAGATGTCCGGCATAAATCGCCCCAACGCACTTTTCAATCGGCGGATCGCTAAGCGGAATGCACACCGCCCCCAGCGAGGCCATCTGCGTTTTGCATAGCGCTGGCACCGCGCTGCCCCCCAGCCCGCTGGCCACCATTCTCCCCACCGTCACCAGCTGATGGCTCTCCAGGGCCACGTCCAGCTGACGCCCGCTGCGCGCCAGCGCCTCCTCCAGCATCAGGCGCACCGCCGAAGGGCGCTGGAGGGTAATAAAGTCGAGGGTTAACAGCTCCTGCCAGGTGAGCTTTTTTTTCTTCGCCAGCGGCGATTGCCGGGGAACGATCGCCACGAAGCGGTCCACCGCCAGCGGGGTAAACAGCAGGTTGTGGCTGGGCGATGGCTCGAAAGCGATACCCATTTCCACCCGCCCCTCGCGCACCATCTCGATCACCTGCTCATTTATCACGTCATGCACCGTGACGTTCACCCCGGCATAGCGGTCGCGGAAGGCTTTCAGCGCCTCCGGCAGAACGTTGGCGGCGAACGACGGCATCGCGGCGACCGAGATTTTGCCCCGCTGCAGGGTAAAGCTCTGACGCATCGCCTCCTCGACGTTATCCCAGTCGGCCAGCAGCTGACGGGCCATCGGCAGAAAGAGTTCCCCCTCCTGGGTGAGGGTCACTTTGCGGGTGCTGCGCTGCAGCAAGGCGCCCCCCAGCGCCTCCTCCAACCCTTTGATGGTCAGGCTGAGAGCTGGCTGCGACAGATTCAGCCTTTCGCTGGCGTGGGCGAAATTGAGAGTGTGAGCTACCGCTAAAAACGCGCGTAACTGTTTGACACTCATTCTCATTTTTCATCCTGTTAACTAATTGAAAGAAATTAGTTAACAGGAAATTAATAAAATTTCCAAATGAGTGGGTCACAAATTCAAAATTATCAAATCAGTCGCCAGCGCCAATGATAAGGCTATCGCAAGGCAGGAGAGACAAGATGGCAGGACTGGATAAACGCGTCGCCAGCTACGAAGCGGCGCTGGAAGGGTTAACGGACGGCATGACGCTGCTCGCCGGCGGCTTCGGCCTGTGCGGTATACCCGAAAATTTGATCGCCGAAGTGAAGCGCCGCCAGGTGGAGGGGTTGACGGTGGTTTCCAACAACTGCGGCGTCGACGGCTTCGGTCTCGGCATGCTGCTGGAATCGCGCCAGGTCAGCAAAGTGGTGGCCTCTTACGTCGGGGAAAACGCGCTGTTTGAACAGCTGGTGCTGAGCGGCGAGCTGGCGGTAGAGCTCACCCCGCAGGGAACGCTGGCGGAAAAAATCCGCGCCGGCGGCGCCGGGATCCCCGGCTTTTACACCGCTACCGGCTATGGCACCCCGGTCGCCGAAGGCAAAGAGGTGCGCCAGTTCGACGGTAAAAATTACATTCTCGAACAGGCCATTCGCGGCGATTTCGCCCTCGTGAAGGGCTGGAAAGCTGACTGGTACGGCAACGTGGTTTACCGCCACACCGCGCAGAATTTCAACCCGCTGATGGCCACCGCCGGGCGCATTACGGTGGTGGAGGTGGAAGAGATCGTGCCGCCGGGCGAACTGCCGCCCTCCGCCATTCACACCCCGGGGATCTATGTCGACCGGCTGATCGTCGGGCAATTCGAAAAACGTATTGAACAGCGCACCCTGCGCGGCGGAGGGCACTGAGATGCTAACCCGTGAACAAATGGCGATGCGCGTCGCCCAGGAGCTGCGCGACGGCGACTACGTCAACCTCGGGATCGGTATCCCGACGCTGGTGGCCAACTATATCCCCGCCGGTATTGAAGTGATGCTCCAGTCGGAGAACGGCCTGCTGGGGATGGGCGAATTTCCCGATGAGGAAACCATCGACGCCGACATGATTAACGCCGGCAAACAGACCGTCACCGCGCAAACCGGGGCGGCGATCTTCGATTCCGCCCAGTCGTTCGCCATGATCCGCGGCGGCCACGTCGATCTTACGGTTCTTGGCGCCTTTGAGGTCGACGTCGCGGGGAATATCGCCTCGTGGATGATCCCAGGGAAAATGGTTAAGGGGATGGGCGGCGCCATGGACCTGGTGGCCGGCGCGCAGAACATCATCGCGGTCATGACCCACGCCTCAAAGAACGGCGAATCCAAACTGCTGCCGCAGTGCACCCTGCCGCTCACCGGCGTGGGCTGCATTCGCCGGGTGCTCACCGACCTGGCCCTGCTGGACATTGTCGACGGGGCGTTTGTCCTGCGCGAAGTGGCTCCGGGGGTCAGCCCCGACGAGGTGATGCGTAAAACAGCGGGACGGCTGATCGTCGCCGACGACGTGCGCGAAATGCGCTTCAGCTAAGGAGAGACCATGACCGATATTGCCATTGTTGCTGCAGTACGCACCCCGGTCGGCAGCTTTCGCGGCGCCTTCGCCCCGCTTTCCGCCGTCGACCTCGGCGCGACGGTGGTGCGCAGCCTGCTTGAACGCTGCCAGCTGCCCGCCGCGGCGGTCGATGAACTGATTTTCGGCCAGGTGCTCACCGCCGGCTGCGGGCAGAACCCGGCGCGCCAGACCGCGCTGCGGGCCGGCCTGCCGGTGGACACCCCGGCGGTCACCGTCAATCTGGTGTGCGGCTCCGGGTTGAAAGCGGTTCAGCAGGCGGTGCAGGCGATCCGCTGCGGCGACGCCGGGATCGTTATCGCCGGCGGCCAGGAGAGCATGAGCAATGCTCCCTATCTGATGCACGGCGCCCGCGACGGCCTGCGTTTCGGCCACGCCAGCCTGCAGGACAGCATGATCCAGGACGGCCTGTGGGACGCCTTTAACGACTACCACATGGGCATTACCGCCGAGAACCTCGCCGATGCCTTCGATATCAGCCGCGAGCGCCAGGACGCCTTCGCCGCCAGCTCCCAGCGCAAAGCGGCGGCCGCTATCGCCGCCGGACGCTTTCGCGAGGAGATCGTCCCGGTCAGCGTTCCGCAGGGCAAAAAGCCGCCGCGTGTCGTGACCGACGATGAACAACCGCGCCCGGAGACCAGCGAGCAGCAGCTGGCCCAGCTGCGCCCGGCGTTTCGCCCGGCTGACGGCAGCGTCACCGCCGGGAATGCCTCATCCCTGAACGACGGCGCCGCGGCGGTCCTGCTGATGAGCGTCGATAAAGCGCGCGAGCTTGGGCTGCCGGTGCTGGCGCGCATCGTCAGCGCGGCGGTCGCCGGGGTCGACCCGTCGGTGATGGGCATCGGCCCGGTGAGCGCCTGCCGCAAAGCGCTGCAGCGCGCCGGCTGGACGCTGGACGAGGTGGATCTTATCGAAGCCAACGAGGCCTTTGCCGTCCAGGCGCTGGCCGTCGGTCAGCTGCTCGAATGGGACAGCGAGAAGGTCAACGTCAACGGCGGCGCCATCGCCCTGGGCCATCCCATCGGCGCCTCCGGCTGCCGGATCCTCGTCAGCCTGGTGCATGAGATGCAGCGCCGGGGCGCCGGTAAAGGGCTGGCCACCCTGTGCGTCGGCGGCGGCCAGGGCATCGCCATGACCCTTCAACGTTAACAGGAGCCACTATGTTTACACCACGTCTGGCGGTACTCGGCGCGGGACTGATGGGCGTCGGCATCGCCTGTCATTTCGCCCGTCACGGTCACGCCGTCCGCCTGTATGACACCGATCCGCAACGTCTTGCCGAGGTGCCCACGGTGGCCGGGGCGATCCTGCGCGAGCTGGAGGCGAGCGGTCAGCAGGATCCCGCCGACCGCGACGCCGTGCTGAGCCGTTTAATCCCCACCCCGGCGCTGCAGGCGCTGGCCGATGCCACGCTGCTGATTGAAGCGATCCCCGAACGGCTGGCGCTGAAGCACGCCCTGTATGCCGAACTGGAAACGCTGATCGCCGACGAGGCGATTATCGCCAGCAACACCAGCGGCCTGCCGCCGGATCGGCTGGCGCAGGGCATGCGCCTTCCGGAACGCCTGCTGATCGCCCATTTCTGGCATCCGCCGCACCTGATCCCGCTGGTGGAAGTGGTGCCCGGGAGCGCCACGCTGCCCCATCTGGCGCGCCAGGTAAGCGACTTTTGCGCCGGCTGCGCGCTGGAAGCGGTGGTGCTCAACCGCGCCGCGCCGGGCTTTGTCGGCAACCGACTGCAGTTCGCCCTGCTGCGCGAAGCGCTGCACATCGTCCACAGCGGCATCGCTTCCCCGGAGGTGGTGGACCAGGTGATGCGCGCCTCGCTGGGCCGTCGCTATGCGATGGTCGGCCCGCTGGAGGCGGCGGACATGACCGGCCTGGCGACGGTCCAGGATATCTGCCAGCACCTGCTGCCAGAGCTGGCCAGAGGTACGGAGATGATGTCGCTGGTGGCGGAGAAAGTGGCGCAAGGCGACACCGGCGCCCGCAGCGGGCAAGGCTTTTACCGCTGGGACGAGGCGCGGCGCCAGCGCATCCAGTCGCGCCGGGAACACCAGCTGCGCTTCGCCCTGAAACCCTAGTATCGCGTTCTGTACCCCTACAATAACAATGAGAGTGAGACGTCGTGATGAGTGTGATAATAGCCCTGGCCGCGCTGGCGTTACTGATGCTGGCAGCCTACCGTGGATACAGCGTGATCCTCTTTGCGCCGATCGCCGCCCTCGGCGCGGTGCTGCTCACCGACCCGGGAGCGGTCGGCCCGGCCTTTACCGGCCTGTTTATGGAAAAAATGGTCGGCTTTGTGAAGCTCTATTTCCCGGTGTTTCTGCTGGGCGCCGTGTTCGGCAAGCTGATTGAGCTGTCGGGATTCTCACGGTCGATTGTCGCCGCCGCCATCCGCATCCTCGGCCGCCGCCACGCGATCCCGGTGATCGTGTTGGTGTGCGCCCTGCTGACCTACGGCGGGGTGTCGCTGTTTGTGGTGGCCTTTGCCGTTTACCCTTTCGCCGCCGAGCTGTTTCGCCAGAGCGGGATCCCCAAACGGCTGATCCCCGCCACCGTCGCCCTCGGCGCGTTCTCGTTTACCATGGACGCCCTGCCCGGCACGCCGCAGATCCAGAATATTATTCCCACCAGCTTCTTCGGCACCAACGCCTGGGCGGCCCCGTGGCTGGGGCTTATCGGCTCGCTGTTCATTATCCTCTTCGGTTTGCTGTGGCTGGAGCGCCAGCGCCGCAAAGCGCAGGCCAGCGGCGAAGGCTATGGGACCGATCTGCAAAATGAGCCGGAGACCCCGGATGACATCGACCTGCCGCATCCGCTGATCTCAATCGCCCCGCTGCTGCTGGTGGGGGTGCTGAATCTGCTGTTTACCCATTGGATCCCGCAATGGTACGGCGCCAGCCATGAGCTCACCCTGCCGGGTCTGGCGAAGCCTGTCGTCACCGAGGTGGGGAAAATCACCGCCATCTGGGCGGTGCAGGCAGCGCTGCTCTCCGGCATTGTGTTGGTGCTGGTCTGCGGCTATCGCAATATTCGCGGCCGGCTGGCGGAGGGGAGCCGGACGGCGGTGGGCGGGGCGATTCTCGCGGCAATGAACACCGCCTCTGAGTATGGCTTCGGCGCGGTTATCGCCGCCCTGCCGGGTTTCCTGGTGCTGTCGAAAGCCCTCGCGGCCATTCCCAATCCGCTGTTAAACGAGGCGATCAGCGTCACGGTGCTGGCCGGGATCACCGGCTCGGCCTCCGGGGGAATGAGCATCGCCCTGGCGGCGATGTCCGAGACCTTTGTCGCCGCCGCCCACGCCGCCAATATTCCGCTGGAGGTCCTGCACCGCGTCGCCGCCATGGCCAGCGGCGGCATGGACACCCTGCCGCATAACGGGGCGGTGATCACCCTGCTGGCGATCACCGGCCTGAGCCATCGCCAGGCCTACGGCGGCATTTTCGCCATCACGGTGATCAAAAGCCTCGCGGTGCTGTTTGTCATTGCCACGTTCTATGTGACCGGCATTGTCTGAGACCAGATTGAAGGAGTAATAAAATGAATTTAGACGGTAAAACGGCGCTGGTCACCGGCTCCACCAGCGGCATCGGCTTAGGGATCGCCAAAGTGCTGGCGCAGGCAGGCGCCCAGCTGGTGCTCAATGGCTTCGGCGACAGCAGCCACGCCCGGGCTGAAGTCGCCGCGCTGGGCAAGATCCCCGGCTATCACGACGCCGACCTGCGCGACGTCGGGCAGATCGAGGCGATGATGCGCTATGCCGAAAGCACCTTCGGCGGCGTCGATATCGTGATCAATAACGCCGGTATCCAGCACGTCGCCCCGGTGGAGCAGTTCCCGGTGGACAAATGGAACGACATCATCGCGATCAATCTCTCCAGCGTCTTCCACACCACCCGCCTGGCGCTGCCAGGCATGCGCCAGCGCGACTGGGGGCGCATCATCAACATTGCCTCAGTGCATGGCCTGGTGGCGTCGAAAGAGAAATCGGCCTATGTCGCCGCCAAGCACGCGGTGGTCGGTCTGACCAAAACCGTGGCCCTGGAAACCGCGCGCAGCGGCATCACCTGCAACGCCATCTGCCCCGGCTGGGTGCTGACCCCGCTGGTGCAGCAGCAGATCGATAAGCGCATCGCCGAAGGGGTCGACCCGCAGCAGGCCAGCGCGCAGCTGCTGGCGGAAAAACAGCCCTCCGGGGAGTTTGTCACCCCGCAGCAGCTGGGCGAAATGGCGCTGTTTCTGTGCAGCGACGCCGCCGCCCAGGTGCGCGGCGCGGCGTGGAACATGGACGGCGGCTGGGTGGCGCAGTAAACCGCAGGCGACGCGACGATCAGAACATCGCCAGAAAGCGTTTCACCGTGCGCGAGCGCTCGAAGCGCCGCCAGGCGATGGCGATATCGGTCTTCAGCGGCGCCCCGCTGAGCGGGTGATAGCTGACGTTCGGCTGTTGAATGCAGGTCATCGACTGCGGGACCAGCGCGAAGCCGAACCCGGCATTGACCATGCTCAGCGATGACGAAATCTGCGACGACTGCCAGGCGCGCTCCATATCGATGCCGGCGCGCAGGCAGCTGTTGTACACCAGCTCATACAGCCCCGGGGCCACCTCCCGCGGGAAGAGGATCGGCGCCACGTCGCGCAGCTGCTCCAGGGCCAGGGTCGGCTGCGTCGCCAGCGGGTTATCGCGCGGCAGCGCGATAACCATCGGCTCCTCATCGATAATCCGCAGATTAAAGGCTTTACTGCTCTCGCACGGCAGACGGACAAAGGCGATGTCCAGCTCGGCCTCGCTCAGGGCGGTCATCAGATTGGCCATATTGTCTTCCATCTGGTGCAGGGTCACCCCGGGGTGATCGAGCTGAAAACGGTGCAGCAGCGTGAAGATTTGCGGGTGGAAAGCATCAGAACTGGTAATGCCTAGCGACAGGCTGCCGTTCATCCCGCGGGCAATGCCCTTGGCCTTCTCCAGCGCCGCATCGCTCATGGCGAGGATCTGGCGGGCATCCTCATAGAACGACTCACCGGCCTCGGTGAGCTCCACCCCGCGGGTCAAACGCCGAAACAGCGGGGTCCCCACCTCGCGCTCAAGCCGCTGAATTTGCTGACTTAACGGAGGCTGTGAAATACCCAGTTCCTTGGCGGCCTGGGTGAAGTGCCGCGTCCTGGCGACGGCGACAAAATAGCGAAGATAACGAAGTTCCATATCGAAAACGTCTCAAACCAGCATGGTTTCTATATTGGAACTGTGAGCTGAATCGGGTCAACATTTATTTAACCTTTCTTATATTTGTTGAACGAGGAAGTGGTATATGAATCATTCTGCTGAATGCACCTGCGAAGAGAGTCTGTGCGAAACCCTGCGGGCGTTTTCCGCGCAGCATCCCGAGAGCGTGCTCTATCAGACATCGCTCATGAGCGCCCTGCTGAGCGGGGTTTACGAAGGCAGCACCACCATCGCAGACCTGCTGAAGCACGGCGATTTCGGTCTCGGCACCTTTAATGAGCTGGACGGGGAGCTGATCGCCTTCAGCAGTCAGGTCTATCAGCTGCGGGCCGACGGCAGCGCGCGCAAAGCCCAGCCGGAGCAGAAAACGCCGTTCGCGGTGATGACCTGGTTCCAGCCGCAATACCGGAAAACCTTCGACCATCCGGTGAGCCGCCAGCAGCTGCACGAGGTGATCGACCAGCAAATCCCCTCTGACAACCTGTTCTGCGCCCTGCGCATCGACGGCCATTTCCGCCATGCCCATACCCGCACCGTGCCGCGCCAGACGCCGCCGTACCGGGCGATGACCGACGTCCTCGACGATCAGCCGGTGTTCCGCTTTAACCAGCGCGAAGGGGTGCTGGTCGGCTTCCGTACCCCGCAGCATATGCAGGGGATCAACGTCGCCGGGTATCACGAGCACTTTATTACCGATGACCGCAAAGGCGGCGGTCACCTGCTGGATTACCAGCTCGACCACGGGGTATTGACCTTCGGCGAAATTCACAAGCTGATGATCGACCTGCCCGCCGACAGCGCGTTCCTGCAGGCCAATCTGCATCCCGATAATCTCGATGCCGCCATCCGTTCCGTAGAAAGTTAAGGGGGTCACATGGACAAACAGTATCCGGTACGCCAGTGGGCGCACGGCGCCGATCTCGTCGTCAGCCAGCTGGAAGCCCAGGGGGTACGTCAGGTGTTCGGCATCCCTGGCGCCAAAATCGACAAGGTATTCGACTCACTGCTGGATTCCTCCATTCGCATTATTCCGGTACGCCACGAAGCTAACGCCGCCTTTATGGCCGCCGCCGTCGGGCGCATTACCGGTAAAGCGGGCGTGGCGCTGGTCACCTCCGGTCCGGGCTGTTCCAACCTGATCACCGGTATGGCCACCGCCAACAGCGAAGGCGACCCGGTGGTGGCCCTGGGCGGCGCGGTGAAACGCGCCGATAAGGCCAAACAGGTCCACCAGAGTATGGATACGGTGGCGATGTTCAGCCCGGTGACGAAATACGCCGTCGAGGTGACCGCGCCGGACGCGCTGGCGGAAGTGGTCTCCAACGCCTTCCGCGCCGCCGAGCAGGGCCGGCCGGGCAGCGCTTTCGTCAGCCTGCCGCAGGATGTGGTCGATGGCCCGGTCAGCGGCAAAGTGCTGCCGGCCAGCGGGGCCCCGCAGATGGGCGCCGCGCCGGATGCCGCCATCGACCAGGTGGCGAAGCTTATCGCTCAGGCGAAGAACCCGATCTTCCTGCTCGGCCTGATGGCCAGCCAGCCGGAAAACAGCGCGGCGCTGCGCCGTTTGCTGGAGGCCAGCCATATTCCGGTCACCAGCACCTATCAGGCCGCCGGGGCGGTAAATCAGGATAACTTCTCTCGCTTCGCCGGCCGGGTCGGGCTGTTTAACAACCAGGCCGGGGACCGTCTGCTGCAGCTCGCCGACCTGGTGATCTGCATCGGCTACAGCCCGGTGGAATATGAACCGGCGATGTGGAACAGCGGCAACGCGACGCTGGTGCATATCGACGTCCTGCCCGCCTATGAAGAGCGCAACTATACCCCGGACGTCGAGCTGGTGGGCGATATCGCCGGCACCCTCAGCAAGCTGGCGCAAAATATCGATCGCCGGCTGGTGCTCTCCCCGCAGGCGGCGGAGATCCTCCGCGACCGCCAGCACCAGCGCGAACTGCTGGACCGCCGCGGCGCGCAGCTGAATCAGTTTGCCCTGCATCCGCTGCGTATCGTTCGCGCGATGCAGGATATCGTCAACAGCGACGTCACGCTGACCGTGGACATGGGCAGCTTCCATATCTGGATCGCCCGCTACCTTTACAGCTTCCGCGCCCGTCAGGTGATGATCTCCAACGGCCAGCAGACCATGGGCGTCGCCCTGCCCTGGGCCATCGGCGCCTGGCTGGTCAATCCTGAGCGCAAAGTGGTCTCCGTCTCCGGCGACGGCGGTTTCCTGCAGTCGAGCATGGAGCTGGAGACCGCCGTCCGCCTGAAAGCCAACGTGCTGCACCTGATCTGGGTCGATAACGGTTACAACATGGTGGCCATCCAGGAAGAGAAAAAATATCAGCGCCTGTCCGGCGTCGAGTTCGGGCCGATGGATTTTAAAGCCTATGCCGAGTCCTTCGGCGCCAAAGGGTTTGCCGTGGAAAGCGCTGAGGCGCTGGAGCCGACCCTGCGCGCGGCGATGGACGTCGACGGCCCGGCGGTAGTGGCCATCCCGGTGGATTATCGCGATAACCCGCTGCTGATGGGTCAGCTGCATCTGAGTCAGATTCTGTAAGTCATCACAATAAGGAAAGGAAAATGAAAAAAGTCGCACTTGTTACCGGCGCCGGCCAGGGGATTGGTAAAGCTATCGCCCTTCGTCTGGTGAAGGATGGATTTGCCGTGGCCATTGCCGATTATAACGACGCTACCGCCAAAGCGGTCGCCTCCGAAATCAACCAGGCCGGCGGCCGCGCCATGGCGGTGAAAGTGGATGTCTCCGACCGCGATCAGGTGTTTGCCGCCGTCGAACAGGCGCGCAAAACGCTGGGCGGCTTCGACGTCATCGTCAACAACGCCGGCGTGGCGCCGTCCACGCCGATCGAGTCTATTACCCCGGAGATTGTCGATAAAGTCTACAATATCAACGTTAAAGGGGTGATCTGGGGCATTCAGGCGGCGGTCGAGGCCTTTAAGAAAGAGGGTCACGGCGGGAAAATCATTAACGCCTGTTCCCAGGCCGGCCACGTCGGCAACCCGGAGCTGGCGGTGTATAGCTCCAGTAAATTCGCCGTACGCGGCTTAACCCAGACCGCCGCTCGCGACCTCGCGCCGCTGGGCATCACGGTCAACGGCTACTGCCCGGGGATCGTCAAAACGCCGATGTGGGCCGAAATTGACCGCCAGGTGTCCGAAGCTGCCGGTAAACCGCTGGGTTACGGTACCGCCGAGTTCGCCAAACGCATCACCCTCGGTCGTCTGTCCGAACCGGAAGATGTCGCCGCCTGCGTCTCCTATCTTGCCAGCCCGGATTCTGATTACATGACCGGTCAGTCATTGCTGATCGACGGCGGGATGGTATTTAACTAATAAATAATAAGCTCTGACATGGCTTGCCCCTGCTGATATGCAGGGGCTTTTTTTGGTTTGGGTGTGAGCATCGTGCAAAACGCAGCAACGATATTTGAAGGTCTCTGGCACGACGTGGGCAATCTGACTGGGTTGAAGGCCTGCTTTGAGCGAGGAGCATGTATTTTTCTTCACCCTCTACTTCGTCCATTCTTTATGCAGTAACGCATAGATGTATGTGTCGTCATACCTTGCCTTACCATCGTCGTTTTCAAAGGAGACAAACTCTTTAAAACAACCTTCCTGTCGCATATGCAAACGTTCACAGAGTTTTTGAGAGGCCAGGTTGTAAACTTCTACCCAGGCGTACAAACGTCTGGCACCTTTTACTTTAAATAAATAATCAAACAGTGCAGCAACTGACTCGCTTGCATATCCCTGATGTTCATAACGTTGATTAAAATGCCAGCCTACTGACCAGGTATTGCTGTCTGGCTCGTTGCTATTGTCCGCAAAAAGATGTCCGATTACGGTATCGGTTTCTTTTAGACAAACGGCATACTGTGCTGGGTCAGAGGCTCGTTTAGCCACGTCGACCTCTGCATCAGCGAGTGAATGTAACTTTTCATCCTTAAAGCAAGGAGTACGTGGTGAAGAGAGGTAATCGAAAAGTGCTGGCGCATCCTCTTTCTTAAAATGGCGAATGATTAACCTTTGCGTGGTAATAATGTTCATAATGTCCTTGAAAATGTAATGCCAGCCAGGTCAGCAAAAGTCTGTTTTAAACTGGCCGGAACACAGGGCAGAGATTAGCCGTTCCGGCTATTCCCCGGCCTGTCTTTTCGCATGCCAGTAAATCGTGTGATCGTCACGAAAAATACCGGAACAAAGAAAATAGCCAGTAGCGTTCCGCTAATCATCCCGCCGAATACACCGGTACCAATCGCATGTTGTGTGCTGTCGCTGGCTCCACTGGCAAGCATCAGCGGAACAACACCTAATGTAAAAGCCAGAGATGTCATCAGAATTGGCCGTAAGCGTTGCTTTGCAGCCGTCAATGTCGCGTCAATAAGGCTCTTTCCTTCTTTCAGCAATTGTCTCGCGAACTCGATAATCAGAATCGCATTCTTGGCGGAAAGTCCAATCAGAGTTATCAGACCCACTTTGAAAAAGACGTCATTCGTCATATTCGTAACGGATACGGCCAGCACAGCGCCGAGCAGCCCCAGAGGAACAACGAGCATGACCGCGAAGGGAATGGACCAGCTTTCGTATAGAGCAGCCAGCACCATGAATACCACCAGTACCGAGAGCACAATAAGACCCGGAAGCTGTGATGCAGACTCTTTTTCCTGTAACGAACTTCCCGCCCACTCACCGGCGAACCCCGGTGGTAAGTGCTTAGCCAGATTGTCCATTGCCGCCATTGCGGTACCTGACGATTTTCCCTGTGCGGCACTCCCGGTTAGGCGTATGGCAGGATATCCCTGATAGCGTATCAGTTGCTGCGGTGCAACATTCCACGAAAGCGACACAAAAGTGGATAATGGAAGCATCTGCCCCAGACGGTTTTTGACAGACAAAACCAAAAGTTGTTCAGGCTGCATCCGGTATGGCGCGTCCGCCTGGACGATAACCTGCTGAACCCGACCATTATTGGTATAGTCATTCACATAATTGGAACCTGCTGCAACGGAAATGGTTTGATTTATTTCATCAAACGATACCCCCATGGCCTCCGCTTTTTCCCTGTCGATATGCAGGGAAAGGCTTGTTCCCTCACCAAGTCCATCAATATAGACATCGGCAAGGTGAGGATTATGATTTGCCTGTACAATAAGCTCATCGGCCGCCTTTTTGAGTGCCTGATAGCCTTTCCCCCCTCTGTCCTGTAAATAATAAGTGAACCCGGATGAGGTTCCCATATCAGAAATGGCCGGGGGCAGCAGAGTCATTGTTACGGCGTCCGGCACGTTTGCCATTTGGGACTGAATATGGTCAGCTTCTTCCTGTGCCGTGGTTCCTTTGCGTTGTTTCCAGTCCTTGAGGGTGGTGAATGCCATGGCCGAATTTTGGCCTGACCCTGAGAAACCAAATCCCAGGATCATAATGTTACTTTCTACCGCCTGCCGATGAGCGATCTCCTCTTCAAATGTATCGACGACCTTAAGCGTCCGCTGCATCGTGGCATCAGAAGGAAGCTGGATTGAGGACATAAAATAACCCTGATCTTCATCAGGTAAAAATGATGAGGGTAAGGAGGACAGCCCGGCAAACAATGCCAAACATAATGCAGCGTAGATCATCATCATACGGCCAGTACGCTTCAGTACAAATCCCAGACCAGTGGCGTAAAACGCAGTGAGGCGATGAAAGTGAGCGTTAAACCACGCTGAAAATGCGCTGCTTTTACCCTGATGAATACCATGTGGTTTGAGCAGGGTTGCACAAAGCGCAGGCGTTAACGTCAGCGCCAGGAATGCCGACAGTAAAATGGATATCGCCATCGAAATGCTGAACTGTCGATAAATAATACCCACAGAACCGCTGGCAAAGGCCATTGGTATAAACACCGCAGTGAGCACCAGCGTAATACCAATGATTGCCGGCGTAATTTCACGCATCGCTTCTCGCGTTGCATCCTGTGGAGACATTTTTTTGTCTTCCATCAGTCGTTCGACGTTCTCTACCACAACAATAGCATCGTCAACAATAATCCCGATGGCCAGTATCATTCCAAACATGGTTAAAATATTGATGGAATAACCGCTTAATAGCATTACGGTAAATGTGCCGAGCAGCGCCACGGGTGCCACAATCGCAGGAATAAGCGTACAGCGTATCTTGTGAAGGAAAAGCAGCATCACGAAAAAGACCAGAACCATAGCTTCAACAAATGTCTCAACTACCTTCAATATCGATAGCTTTACAAATGGAGCCGTATCGAAAGGCACGGTGAATGTCATTCCCGCGGGAAGCACACCGGACAATTCTGTTAACCGCGCGCGGATACCCGACGCAGTACTAATCGCATTTGCGCCAGGAGACAATTGAATGGCGGCTGCCGTTGCAGGCACGCCATTTTCACGGATGCTAAATGCGTAACTTTGCAACCCGGATTCCACGCGGGCAACGTCTGCCAGTGTCACCCGGGCGGCTGAGACCTGTGATTTAATCGTGATATTGCGAAATTCTTCAACCGAAGAGAGCTGCCCTTTTACCGTTATTGGATAGGTCACCTCTTGGCTGCTCGTCGCGGGTTCATCTCCGGTTCTGCCCGGTGAAACAATCACGTTTTGTTGACTGATGGCGCTTAATACATCCGTAACAGAGAGCCCATAGCTGTGTAATTTCATCGGGTCCAGCCATATGCGGAGTGCCTTTTCTCCGCCAAAAAGCTGAACTTTACCTACACCAGGTACGCGACGGAGTTCATCAGTAACATTCCTTGCAAAATAATCGCTTAAGTCAGCTTCCTGATAGTCTCCGTTTGGCGATTTTAACCCCACCATCATTAAAAAACCGGAATTAGCTGCCTCAACATTTATCCCATTCTGTCTGACCGACTGCGGCAGGCGGGATTCCACAATTTTAATTTGGTTCTGCAGATCCATCTGGGCGAGTTTGGTGTCGGTGCCGGGTTTGAAAGTTACCGTAATTGACGCCATCCCTGTCGTGTCACTGGAAGATTCAAAATAGAGTAAATTGTCAACACTCGCAATTTCACGCTCGATCAGAGACACGACGGATGTGTTCATCACTTCCGGGCTGGCTCCGGGGTAACTCACTGAAATGATAATGCCGGGTGGCGCAACTTCAGGGTATTGCGCAACCGGTAAACGAGGTATGGACAACAGTCCCGTCAGAACAATAAACAGGGCAATAACCCATGCGAAGATGGGGCGCTCAATGAAAAAGTGCGGCATCAGGTGTACTTCCAGTCAACATACAAAGGGTAAAAGTTCAGCATGGTTATCCTGATAAAGAGGTCTCATCGTCTGTCGAAACCCGTTTACCGATATCCCTGAGCTGGGAAAATTTCTCAAGAAGTTGTGGTGCGTCATCCAGGCTTGTTGCAAACATCCACATATAGGTCATGACGGAATAAATATGTCCGGCATTAATTCCGGATTCCATGCTCATCCTGATAATGGTCATGGAAAAGAGAGCCGAAACCAGAAGGCCTATTGATAAATATCCCCTTGCCTCTCTGTCGGATAACACCACGCGCAGACGGGCAAGTGTGTCATAATGTCGCTTAAGAGCACTAAAAGGCGCCTTATTAACATAATCGACCTCTTTCTCAAGGCGATTATTCAGCCGTCTGTAGAATGTCTCATTTTTGCTGGTATAGCTTGAGACAAAACACATCAGTATTCCCACGATGATCAAACAGGCTATACCTGTCCAGAACTCAATCCATAACAGCATAATTGCTGCGCCGAAAAGGGAAATGATTGAGGTGATCAAGACCGGCAGGTGCAACTCGAAGAAATCTACAAATTCACGGGACAGAGTGACTCTCGCAGCAATAGTCGAGTGATTAAGTGAATATTTTCGCTGAGCTAATACTACAGTCACAGCAAGACTTGCGTAGATACGTGCAAACGTTCGCGTATCGACACTACGTCTGGTGGCTCCCATGCACCACATGAACAGAACCATCAGGCCATAAAGGGCCGCATGTGACGTCTGTCCGCCCAGGATGGCATTTATCGCCATGCCCGCCAGAACGGGGTAGAGCAGGAATGCAACGTTTTCAGCAATAACCAGCATGAAAGTAATGCACAATTTCTTTCTGTACCGCCAGGCAAGTGTCTTAAGTGAGATAGCAACCCCGGGGGCCATAGGTTTGTTGTTGCCTTTATGAATCATGATAAATTTGTATTAAACATCTGGGTGTAAAGGGTTCTGCCGTTGGTTTATTTTTTAGCTAAGTGAAACGAGACAGCATAATAGAGCAGTCATAAATCAATGGCTAAGTGTAACGTGATGATGTCAATCGTGAATGGATGTTTTATGGAGGATATGTGTACTCACTCCTGAAGTTATGTATCATGTTGACATTGCATAATATCAAACCATTCTTATACATAAACATAAAGGTAGTCCGCAAAAGAAAACCATTAAAAAAAATTCATAATAAAAAACAAAATCATAAATATCTGGAAAAGTATTCAAAAGCAGATGCAATACAATGATGGTGTGTATAAACAGTAAAATCAGACCGAATGTTATTGCAATGAAGCTTTTAATAACTCCAGCTTTTTTCTGAATGATAAATGATAATGCTGTAATGATTATCAAAACACGAATCAGTAAAGATGAGGGTAATGTGGATTCTACTTTTTCATTAATTGAATGCACAAGGTAAAGCCAGGTAGATAACAACCCATATGAAACGATGCAAAATAAAAGTGAGGCCATCAAATTCTCGCGCCGGAAAAAACATTTAGTCAACACCCTAAACCTCCTAAGACAAAGTACATATTGCATGCAACACTTAACCTGGTTGGAGATTATCACTTAGCGATGTTGATTAATTATTTATAAAATGTGTAGTGAATATGGAGAGCGTGGCTGGTAAAATTTTAAGAAAATTTCTTGATGAACTTTTCCAAAAAATATCTGTCCAAAAACATCAAATTGAAAATTCATGTTTGTAATTGAGTTAAAGAACTTTAAGCATGACGATAAAAGTGCTTTCAGGGTAAAATGCATGTTGTCCTCAGCACTGTGGAAGAAAATATGAACAACAACAATCTGATTATCGTCGCAGAAGACGATGATGACATCGCTGCCATACTGACAGGCTATTTACGTAAGGCAGGTATGAAAACCTTAAGAGCTGAAGACGGTGAGCAGGCAATCAATCTTACCCGTCTGAACAAGCCTGATCTCCTGCTGTTGGACATCCACCTGCCCGTGTACGATGGCTGGAATGTTCTCACCACGTTAAGAAAGGAAACGAATGTACCGGTCATCATGGTGACAGCACTGGATCAAGACGTTGATAAACTGATGGGGCTACGACTCGGGGCGGACGACTATGTGATAAAACCCTTTAATCCATCTGAGGTTATTGCCCGGGTTGAAGCTGTGCTTCGCAGAACCAGACCGGTTGCAGAGTCTACACATTCACGGCCTTTAAGAACGCCTTTTTTAACGATTTATCCTGATGAGTTTTACGTTGAAATCACTGCACAAGGTGAAGTTTCCACGCCAGTATTAACCACCACTGAGTTTAAGCTTTTAACCTACCTGGCGAGAAACCCGAGAAAAGTCTGTTCACGTGAAGAGTTACTCGATGCGTGTTTACCTGAGGGAGACTCGCTGGATCGTACTGTAGACAGTCATATGAGTAAACTTCGGAAAAAGCTTGAACATGCCGGATTGAAGGGCATTCCGGAAAGCATCCGAGGATTAGGCTACCGGTTGGGTGACAAAAAATGAACAAAGAAACGATTCTGAGTCGTCAGATTTTGACATATATGTTGTTGTTAACGTTTGTTATTATTGCCATTGCAATACTCGGTTCCTACTTATTTTATAGTTTCCTGATTTATTACCTGCCGGGTGGAATGAACGAAGGTAGTGAAGATGCCATGACATTCCTTGACTGGATGTGGATTCTGATGGCGTCCATTACCAGTCTGGTCGTTGCACTTTTCTTTACCGTAAAGCTGTCTGCCAGAATATTCAACCCACTGAATGACGTCGCATACAGCCTGAAACAAATCTCTCAGGGAAACCTTAGTGCCAGAGCATTTAACAGCAGTTCTAAGTTGGGAGAGATGAATAGGCTCGTCAATGACTTTAATGAGATGGCTGAAAAGTTACAGACGCTGGATGCGCAGCGAAATTTATGGAATGCTGCAATTGCTCATGAACTCCGGACGCCGGTGACTATCTTACGTGGGAGGCTTCAAGGACTGGTTGACGGCGTTTTCGAACCAGAACCGTCGTTATTCAGGAACCTTCTTAAACAAACTGAAGGTCTGACCAACTTAATTGAGGATCTCCGCGTCGTGAGTTCGTCAGGAGGCGCTGGGTACTCCTTGATGCTGAGTGAAGTCGATCTCAAGTCCACGATTTCAAATGCGCTTGATACCTTTTGGCCGGATTTTGATAAAAAGCATTTCGAAATTGTCACTGAGATTAACCATCAGTATTGCGTTTGCGATCCCTTACGCATTATTCAGTGCCTCACCGTTCTTTTTGACAATGCCTTAAAATATTCCACATCACAGACGCTGTTAATAAAGAATGGTATTACAGGAAACGATAATTTTATTATCGTTCAGGACAAAGGACCTGGAATTCCTGAAGAACTCCAGAAGTCCTTATTCCAGCCTTTTCAGCGAGGACAATACGCCAAAAATATTAATCCAGAGGGCTGTGGTTTGGGGTTGTCGGTAGTTAAAGCCATTATGTGCGCCCACGGCGGAGACGTTAGCTATAGTATGACACCAGAAAATGGCTCACTTTTCAAACTCTCATGGCCTGTTTAAGGGCATGAATATACAGGCTCGATTGAACTTGTTTTAGCAACAGACAGATCCCACATACTGCCGATTTTGGCGTCCCAAATTGATGGGGTGATTTTAAGTTTGCCTCTTTTGGGGCTTAGTGTTATTTCGCTGAAATAAATATCTTCTCCTTTTAGCATAAGATCGACGCGGCAGTAGTCTATTTCTTTTGCTAAGTCCTGGGCGGCAATAACGGACTTATGAAATGACTCTGGTTCATCAACCGGCAATGGCGTATTTGGGTATTCCATCTGAAAGGGTTGTAAATTCCACGCTCTGTCATAAACGTTAATGAATTCGTTTCCATCGCTGTCAGTAAAGTCTGCCTCGATAAAACATGCCACACCGTGAAAGCAATGTATTCTTAGCATTTCCGGAGTTATACTCCGGTGTTTACTGGAAAATAGATCCAGATACATTTCGCATAGGACCACAGGTGGTATATTTTTATACTGCCATTCTCGGGTCGTATAATACATGTTCTTTTTAAGAGATAGTTTTAGCCTGTTTTTAACCTTAGCGGGATCAATATTCGTTTTGTCCGTGCATATGACCGCGCTACCACTATCATGATTGCATTTCAAAACAAATTTAGTGGGTAGTTTATCGAAATCAATATCATCAACTCTGTTATAAACACCTACTAAAGGAATAAGCTTGATTAAATTAGTTCTTTTCTCAACATACTCCCTGACCAGAAGTTTATCAGCAAGCATCGTATAAAATGGGTTGTGGATGAATAAAATGCGATGGCAGATTTTCTCATTAAGCGTTACAGGATTGAGTAAATCCGGATATGTGCCAGATATTTCTCTTAACCTGTCTGCATGAAATGAAATGTCATTAGTCAAAATGGTTCTGCATTTTCTCAAAAAATATTCAATGTATTTGATTTGATAGTTTATTTTGTTCATAGTACCTCCTGTTCAGAAAGAAAATTCTGACAGAGGTTTGTTGATTTATTTTTTGCAAATCATGGAGAGTATATGGAGCGACATGCTTCTTTATTAACAGAAATTAATCCGGACCATTATCCGCTCCTTGCACCCAGGGGACTTTACCGGCGTAGATGATGCGTCAGGCTATTAATCCTCAAAAGTGCTTATTGCTTATTCGCGGGACCGCCGTCTGATTTGGGTGGGATCTTGACGACTAATCTTTGAGCTGTTCCCGGCTTGCCCTTTTCAAAACGCCATTTTTTAATCATTTTATCAATGACTTGATGTTCCAACTCCGGAGTCGTTGTCGATTCAAGTATCTTTACATTCTGAACTCTGCCATCTGAATCAACATCGTACTGAATCCGCAGGAAACTCGGCAGTAGGTTTCCGTTCTTATCACGAGTGGTAATTGATGTGTTTGCAGAGGAAATGCTGCCTGAAGGTGTGCTGGCGCTGGCCTCTGTGCCAACGCAGAGTGTCAGTAACAATGGCAAAATTAAAGTGAATAGTCTGCTAGTTTTCATTAATCGTCTGAGTTCCAAAGTTAACCATGAATATTCACGTTACCAACGGCGCGAGTGACAGGTTACCAGATGAGATGATCCGTGAACACCGCGTCTTCAGCGGCAATCACGTTGACCTCCTGACCCGGCGCTTCGTACTACATCCATTCCCGAGGACGTTTGGCTATCAGGACAAGTGGCCGCTGAGCGACTATATCAACGGCTCTTTTGCCAGTTGTCGGCAGCGCTATCCGGCTCGTCGGGGAACATGAGCGAGCTAACCCCCTCAAGTGATTAGCATGGATTCGCGTCCCGCGCTGAAGACGTTCAGCTAATCCTTTTTCACTCCGGTGCTCGGAATCTACCGCGCTTGCAGCGTTAAGGGAGGGATCTCCGCGGCCTAAGCGGCAACCTGCTGCTGATGCTAAGGGGGATGTACTCCAGTGATTCATGCGACACCTGAAACTTAACACGGAAGCGGCTGAGCATAGCGCCAGCAGGGAGAATCCCGGAGAGCGATGCGTGACGCCTTATCCCGGTTACGCTGTTGGGCCGTATTTGTGCCGCTCTTGTGCCGTATTTTTGCCGGGTGGCGGCTGCGCCTTACCCGGCCTACATAAACTCGCTAGCTAACTTGTAAGCATCCCAGCTTCAGTTCCACGCGCTTTTTGAGATTTCCGGTTTTTCAGCCATCAGCCGGTACTCTTCCGGCGTCAGGTTGTTCAGGGATTCATGAGGCCGCTCGGGGTTCTATTCCATCAGCCAGCGCTCTGTAATTACCCGTGCTTCATTCAGTTTTCTGATCAGATAAGAATCCAGAGTTTCTGTCCGGTACGTCCGCTTGAACCGTTCGATAATAGCATTTTTTGTAGGCTTACCCGGCTTAATAAATTCGAGCTGCACGTCATATTCTTCAGCCCATTGTGCCAGCGCCAGCGAGACCAGTTCTGGTCCTTTGTCCATCTGCATCTTCAGCGGGTGGCCGCGGTTTACCACGATCCTGTCCAACACCCGGTCGACCCTCTGAGCAGGGATATTCAGATCGATTTCTATCGCCAGAGCTTCACGGTAAAAAATCATCCACCACATTGAAGGTCCGTAAGCGTCTGCCGCAGACCAGCGTATTGTGCATAAAATCGATGGTCCAACTCTCGTTTAACGCTTGCGGCGTCGCCAGTGGTGCTGGATTATGCAACGGCAGCAGCTGTTTTCCCTTACGACGAAAATTCAGTTTCAGAAGGTAGTATATCCCGTGAACGCGCTTATTCGTGGTGAAGGTGTGGCTCTTGGACGCAGTGTTCTGGTTGCGGATGATGTAGCAGCTGTAAGGCTTGTTGTTCCTTTTCCGCAATACAAACTTAAGTCTGAGCGGGGATACGATTTTGTTTATAGCTCGGATAATCAGGATTCCTTTAAAATACGAATTCTGAGACAGTGGCTTGCTGAAGAAGTGAGCTTGCTGGAAGATTGAATGGCCATCTTAAAATAGTTCATTTCTGGCACGGAACGGACTAAACCACTGAGTGTGAGGTCCGCTATTAGCAAGGAGCAGAAGTTTACCAATAGGGTTAATACTACACTACCAAGTTAAGAGCTGCGGTGAGCATATCAGTAACTTTGGTGATCGATTACTAGTAAAGATCCTGTATCGCCAATTAAGTATTTTGTTTACTTGGGTTACATCAGCCTTCATAAGATTACGTATAATTTTAGGCTATAGTACAAGGCTAATAATGGTAGGAGCATAAGGAATGCAATTTATAACAAACGGCCCTAACATTCCTGAGTCTCTTTTGCAGGCTCATGAAGAAGGTCGGGTAGTATTTTTCTGCGGCGCGGGCATCTCATACCCCGCACGTCTGCCGGGCTTTAAAGGGTTGGTCAAGGAAATTTACCGACTAAATGGAACAAAACCTTCGGAACTTGAACAAGCAGCTTTGGATCGGGGCCAGTATGATGCCACATTAGATCTTCTTGAACGTCGTTTACCCGGTCAGAGAATTGCCGTGCGACGCGCACTTGCCACTGCACTGAAACCAAACACCCGCATCAAAGGTGCCGTTGATACTCAGACTGCACTGTTACATCTGGCACGTAATCATGAAGGGTCATTAAGACTGGTCACGACGAACTTCGATCGTATTTTTCATGTAGCAGCCAAACGTACTCGTCAGACCTTCCACGAATATTCATCTCCAATGTTACCTATTCCAAAGAATAGTCGATGGGATGGACTGGTCTTTCTGCATGGATTGATACCAGATAAGCCTGATGATACTGCCCTAAATCGGTTAGTTGTTACCAGTGGCGATTTTGGACTGGCATACCTGACTGAACGCTGGGCAGCACGTTTTGTAAGTGAGTTGTTCCGGAACTATGTGGTTTGTTTTGTGGGGTACAGTATAAATGATCCTGTATTGCGCTACATGATGGATGCTTTAGCGGCTGACCGTATGCTGGGTGAAATCACTCCTCAGGCCTGGGCATTAGGTGATTGCGAACCTGGACAGGAAGAGTAAAAAGCCAATGAGTGGGGGGCTAAAGGGGTTATCCCTATTCTCTACAATGTTCCAGCCGGTAGCATAGATCATTCTGCCTTACATAATACCCTGCATGCTTGGGCGGAAACTTACCGAGATGGGGTGCAGGGGAAAGAAGCGATAGTTGTCAAACATGCTCCCGCACGGCCACAGGATACAACGAGGCAGGACAATTTCGTCGGACGCATGCTCTGGGCATTATCCGATAAATCAGGATTACCCGCGAAACGCTTCGCTGATTTTGATCCCGTTCCTTCACTGGACTGGTTGCTGGAAACATTCAGTCTTGAGACTTTTGGGCATGAAGATTTAATACGGTTTGGTGTCCCTCCTCAGGGAGAGGGCGATACGAAGCTTCGTTTTAGTCTAGTCAGACGCCCTGCGTCTTACACACGTGCACCTTATATGTGTCTGGCATCACGAGGTGTAGCCAATAGCCAATGGGATGATGTGATGAATCACATTTTCCGGTGGCTGATACGGCACCTTGACGACCCTCGACTGATCATCTGGATAGCTGAGCGTGGGGGGCAACTTCAAGAACGTTGCATTTTTTTGATACAGGATAGATTGGACAGACTTGCTACGCTTGAGCTTGAAGGAAATACCGCTGAGCTGGATAGAATTAGATTAAATTCTCCCAAAGCGGTTCCTGGTCCACTTATGCGAACTTTATGGAAGTTACTACTCAACGATCGGCTGAAACCACCGGGACATAATCCTGATCTATATAGCTGGTTTAGACAGCTTAAAATGGATGGCTTATCCATTACTATGCGTTTTAAATTGCGCGAATTACTTGCACCAAAGGTTTTATTAAGAAAGCCAATTCGCTGGGATCATGACGCAAGTGTTCCTGATAAACCGCTTAGCATCAGACACTTGGTAGACTGGGAGCTAGTTCTCACCGCAGACCATGTCTATTCTACTCTGAATAAGCAGGATAACGACAATTGGAATATAGCTTTACCTAGATTGCTGAACGATTTTCAACAGCTTTTGCAGGATGCACTGGATCTGTTGCATGAGCTGGGAGAAGTTGATGCGTTTAGAGATCGCTCTTACTGGGATCTTCCATCTATTACCCCACACTGGCAGAATCGGGGGTTTCATGATTGGGTGAGTTTAATTGAGTTACTGCGAGATTCATGGCTCGCAGTTAAGGCTAATCATGTCCCACGCGCGGCAATCATTGCATATGGATGGTTTGAGCTCCCATATCCTACCTTTAAACGACTGGCTCTTTTTGCCGCCAGCCATGATAACTGCATCCCTTACGAAGAATGGGTCAAATGGTTGTTAAGCGATGATTCTTGGTGGCTGTGGTGTCTTGAGACCAAGCGGGAAGTTAATAGATTGTTTGTTTTACAAGGTAAGCGTCTGAGCGGACTTGCGCAGGAGAATCTTGAAACAGCAATTCTTGCAGGCCCGCCACGTAATATGTACCGGGATGATCTTGAAGAAGGAAGATGGGAATATATAGTTGATCGTTCTGTCTGGTTGCATCTGGCTAAATTAAAAGCCTCTGACTTAAATCTGGGAGCAGTAGCAGCGACACGACTTGAAGCAATATCCAGCAGATATCCAACGTGGGAGTTGGCTGACAACGAACGTGACGAGTTCTCTCACTGGACGAGCGGGACAGGCGATCCAGATTTTGAGGACAGCCGAGAGATTGAATCTGCTCCTCGAAACCGACATGAGTTGGTCCTATGGTTACAAAAGCCAGAACCTGAACACCAGCCTATGTACGAAGATACCTGGCGAGATGTTTGCCGTACACGATTCTTTCATAGCGCATATGCACTTTGCGAACTGGCGAAAAGTAATATCTGGCCCACTGAGCACTGGCGTGTAGCTCTCCAGGCTTGGGCAACTGATGCTCTGGTTTCACGCTCGTGGCATTATGTTGCCTCCATAGTCCAGTCCATTCCTAATCATTATCTTAAGGAGATTATCCATAGTGTGGCATGGTGGATGGAAACGGCTTCTAAGGTTATAAATCACCACAAAGATATACTTATCGGGCTCTGTCGCAGAATACTGGCATTACCACTTGAAGCTGGTACCGATGCGATTATTAGCATCAACGACACAAAATCATACAGTCCGGTCGATGCTGCAATAAATCATCCCATCGGACATGTTACTCAGGCACTATTGAACCTGTGGTTCAAACAAGAACTAAATGATAACGAGCAACTACCTGATTATCTTAAATCTATTTTCAGTGCGCTTTGTGATCCTAGTATCAAGCGATTTGTTCATGGGCGAGTGATTCTAAGTTCACAGCTCATTGCTCTTTTCCGTGTAGACCGCACTTGGACAGAACAATATCTTTTACCATTTTTTAGCTGGAACAATCCCTTTGAAGCGAAGTCTGTGTGGGAAGGCTTTCTCTGGTCGCCTCGCCTTTACCAACCATTGATGATTGCCTTTAAGTCCCAATGTCTCGATTGCGCAAACCACTATGTAGAACTTGGTGATCATCGTCAGCAATATGCAACTTTCTTAACATACGCAGCGCTAGGCCCGACAGCAGATTATACTATAGAAGAGTTTCGTGCCGCTTTTGAAGCACTCCCACAAGAAGGTCTTGAAAAATGTGCGCTGGCACTTTATCAAGCGCAGGAAGGAGCAGCTGACAAGAGAGAGGATTATTGGAAAAATAGAGTCCTTCCGTTGTGGAAACACATCTGGCCAAAATCTCGGAATCTGCTCACGTCGCAAATGACCGTTTCACTGGCCCGGTTAGTAATTGCTACTGGCGATGAATTTCCCTCAGCTTTGAATAACGTACTTAATTGGCTTGTACCTGTTGAACACCCTTACTATGTCGTGCATCGTCTGCATGAATCTGGCCTATGTACTCGTTTTCCTGTCGAAGCAACATTGCTACTGGGATCTATCATTACTGATGATAATCGACAGTGGTTATCTAATGAATATGGTGCTTGCCTGAATGACATTTTCCAAGCAGCACCAAAAATTGAACAAGACGCACAATATTCACGTCTTAAAGACTATTACCGGAGGAACAGTGTCTGATACAAGTTCGAAAAATAATCCTCAGTAATTGCCAACATGGGTTTCAATGAAGCTTTAGCATCGTCCGCTCCTGACACAAAGCAGACGTTAAATTCTGCAATAGCATTCGCACACTTACAACATCGTTCACCATTGTTTCTGAAACTGCCGGTGTTGCGGCCTCAAAATCGCTGAGACGTTCCCGGAAGGCCGGGGCAGCCCGCATGGATGCGGGCTGAGGGCCGTGTTTTGCACGGACGCTGCCTCGGCCCGACCCGAAGCCTGCAGGGATAAGTCGAAGGGACCACGCAGTGGCGATTTTGCTGGCCGGAGCCCGGGGGTACAGGGGGCGGCGGCGACTGGCCGCCCCCTGTGCGCTCCCTGCGCCATGATTGACATAACGCAGAAGACTAACCGGGAGCGCAAACTACGCTGAAGTCACGCGTGATAAACGCTTTCCCCGGGCTGAGAACCTGTAAAACCGATAACAGCCTCCCCCGCCGCCGGGCAAGCTATCGCTCCGTGCCCTCCATGTTGCCGGGTGGCGCTTCGCTTACCCGGCCTACAAAGGCTGCCCACGATTTGGCGCTCTATTCGCGCCCTTCGTAGGCCCGCGCAAGCGTAGCGCCGCCGGGCAAGGACAGCGGGCACGGAGCCGATTTTGTGCCGGGTGGCGGCTGCGCCTGACCCGACCTACAAAACCAGGGCTGTCCGTACCGTCCTCGCGGCAGACCCCACGTTCAGCGCCGCCGGGCAGTTACTGCGCCTGCTGCTGCGCCTGCGCCAGCTGGCGGACAATCGCCTCGCGCCGCGCATCCCCTTCCGGCAGCCGGGCCAGCAACGCCTGCAGGGCCGCCACGGCTTCGGGGTAATCTTCATTACGCACCGCGCTCAGGGCCAGCATCTCCAGCACCGGCAGGCTGGTCGGCTGTCGCTGATGCAGGTCGCGCAGCAGCAGCTCGCCCATCCGGACCTGACCGCTATCCCCCGCCCGCACCAGCGCGCTGGCGTAATCGAAAGCCGCCGCCGGGTCGTCCGCCGCCAGCGCATGTGCCCGGCCAAAAGCGCCGATCGCCGTCTCGCCATCGTTCAACAACAGCCCCAGCCGCCCAAGCAGCTGCCAGCCGGCGAGGTCGTGCGGAGTATTCTGCAGATGGCTGCGCAGGCCAAGCCGCAGCTCCGCCAGCTCATCCATACGCAGCGGCGGCGCGGTCGGGTCCTTAACCTGCTGCAGCAGCGCAGGATAATGCCGCTCCGCCTGCTGCCAGAGCAGCACCTGGCCAATATCGCTGGTTTTCAGATACAGGCCCAGGCTCAGGACCACCAGCAGCAGCGCGCCCGGAAGCAGCGCCCAGCGGCTTAGCGGCCGTTCGCCAGGCTGTGCCTGGGGCGGGATATCCGTCAGCAGCGTGCGCTGCAGCTCGACGACCAGCGCAGGGTTGTCCTCGCCGCGCTCCTGCGCCAGCTCCTGCAGGCGCGACTGATACAGGGCGCGGTTGAGGGTATCGCGGTCCACCGCCCCTTTGCCCGACCACGGGAAGTACAGCACCCCCAGCGCGCCAGCCAGCAACAGCCCGGCGATAACCACCAACAGGCTCATCGTTCTTTTCCTTCTTTCAATAATGCCGCCAGCCGCTGGCGCTCTTCGACGCTGAGCGCCGCGTCAGGAATATCGCGACGACGCGCGCGGGCGATAATCACCCCCGCGCCCGCCAGGACGAACAGCCCCGGCCCCAGCCACAGCAGCACCGTGCCCGCGGTCAGCGGCGGCTCGTAGCTGACAAAATTGCCGTAGCGGGCCACCATATAGTCAACGATCTGCCCTTTCGTTTTCCCCTGCTGCATCAGCTCGTACACCTTCTGCCGCATATCGGCGGCAATCATCGCGTTCGAGTCGGCGATGCTGTTGTTCTGGCATTTCGGGCAGCGCAGCCGGGAGGTGATCTCGCGGAACGCCTGCTCCTGGGCCTCGTCTTTAAACTGCCAGGTATCGATGGCGGCCCACGCCTGGCCGGTCAGCATCAGCGCCAGCAGGATGCCTATGACACCTCTCATCAGCCCGCCCCCCGGTTGTATTGATTCCACAGCGGCTGGAGCTCCTCGCGCCACACCCGGTCGTTCAGGTCGCCGGCGTGCCGCCAGCGGATGATGCCCTGACCGTCGATGAGAAACGTCTCCGGCGCGCCATAAACCCCCAGATCCAGGCCGAGCATGCCGTTGCCGTCGTACAGGCTCAGCCTGTACGGATTACCCAGGCGCTGCAGCCAGCTGATCGCCTTCTGCCGATCGTCTTTGTAGTTCATCCCCACCACCCGCACGCCCTGCTGCGCCAGGCCGTTGAGAAACTGATGCTCGGCGCGACAGGTTGGGCACCAGGTGGCCCAGACGTTAAGCAGCAACGGCTTGCCGTCAATCAGCGTCCGTCGGTCCAGCGTCTGACCGGGGTTATCCAGCGCTTCAAGGCGAAATTCCGGCAGCGGTTTGCCAATCAGCGCCGACTCGAGGGTCGTCGGGTCGTCGCCATCGGCGTTACGCATCAGTTGCCAGAACAGCGCGGCGGCCAGCGCCAGAAACAGCACCAGCGGGATAAACAGCAGCTTCCGGTTCATGAGGCCTCCTGCAGTTTCTTACGCATCCGGTAGCGCGGGTCGAGCATGCAGCACAGACCGCCGAGGGCCATCAGCACCCCGCCGTACCAGATCCAGCGAACGAACGGTTTGTAGTACAGACGCACCGCCCAGCTGCCGTCGCTCAGTTCTTCTCCCAGCGCGGCGTACAGATCGCGGGTCAGCCCGCCGCTGATCGCCGCCTCGGTCATCATCATCCGGCTGGCGGTGTAAAAGCGTTTCTCGGCATACAGCGTCGCTTCCGGGCGGCCGTTGCGGGTCACGGCAATAATGCCTTCCCCGCCGGTCCAGTTGGGGCCGACGATATTGCGCACGCCGTTAAACACAAAGTGATAGCGGTGGATATCGATGCTGTCGCCGGGGCGCATCCGTACATCGCGCTCCACGCTGTAGTTCTGGCTAAAGGTGATGCCGATAACGGTCACCGCCACGCCGACGTGACCGAGCACCATCCCCCACTGGCTGCGGGTCAGCGTCCGCAGGCCGCGCCAGAAGCCGTGGCGATGGGTGGCCCGTTCGTGAACCTCCATCAGGGCGAAGATCAGCACCCACAGGGCCATCATCAGACCAATGACCGCCATCGCGGTGATACGATCCTGCAGCAGCCACGGCAGCGCCAGAGAAAGTGACAACGTCACCACCAGGGCGATCACCAGGCGCTTAATCTGCCTGGCGACGTCATCGCGCCGCCAGCGGATCAGCGGTCCCAGCCCCAGCAGCAGCGCAAACGGCGCCATCAGGGCGGTGAACATGGTGTTAAAGAACGGCTCGCCGATGGAGATGCTGCCGAGGCCCAGCTCTTTATGCACCAGCGGCAGCAGCGTTCCGAGGAGCACCACCAGCATCGCGGCCATCAGCAAAATATTGTTGCCCAGCAGGAACGACTCGCGCGACCACAGCGTATGTTCCACCCGCGCCCGCACCCTGCCGCCCTTCAGGGCGTACAGCAGCAGAGACCCGCCGATGGCGACAATCAGCAGCGCCAGAATAAACAGTCCACGCGATGGATCCGAGGCGAAGGCATGCACCGAGACCAGCACCCCGGAGCGCACCAGGAAGGTGCCCAGCAGGCACAGGGAGAAGGCGGCGATGGCCAGCAGCACCGTCCAGGCGCGGAAGCTGCCGCGCTTCTCGGTCACCGCCAGGGAGTGCAGCAGCGCGGTCCCTACCAGCCACGGCATAAACGAGGCGTTTTCCACCGGGTCCCAGAACCACCAGCCGCCCCACCCCAGTTCGTAATAGGCCCACGCCGAGCCCAGCACGATGCCGAGAGTGAGGAACATCCACGCCGCCTGGGTCCAGGGACGCGACCAGCGCGCCCACGCGGTGTCCAGCCGCCCCGCCAGCAGCGAGGCGATGGCGAAGGCGAAAGCCACCGAGAAGCCGACGTACCCCATATAGAGGATCGGCGGATGAAAAATCATGCCGATATCCTGCAGCAGCGGATTAAGGTCGCGGCCGTCAATGGGGTACTGCGGCAGGCCACGGCTGAACGGGTTGGAGGTAAAGAGGATGAACAGCAGGAACCCAAAGGCGATCATCCCCATCACCGCCAGCACCCGGGCGACGGCGTCGAGCGGCATCCGGCGGCTGAAGAGGGCGACGGCGAAGGTCCAGACGCTGAGCAGCAGGACCCACAGCAGCAGCGAGCCCTCGTGCGCCCCCCAGGTCGCCGCCACCCGATACCACACCGGCAGCGCGCTGTTGGAGTTTTCCGCCACGTAGCGGACGGTAAAGTCATTGACCACAAAGGCGTGCACCAGCAGCAGGAAGGCGCCGCCGATGCAGGTGAACAGCCCGCAGGCCAGCGGCCGGGCCAGGGCCATCAGCCGCCGGTCCTGCCGCGCCGCGCCCCACAGGGGATAGACGCTCAGGAGCAGCGCCAGCCCCGCCGCCAGACACAATAAAAAGTTGCCCAGCTCCGGCATCATGGCTGCGCCTCCGCTTTCGCTGGCGTCATGGCGTTTTTCACCTCCGGCGGGGTGTAATTTTCATCATGCTTGGCCAGCACCTGCTGAGCGGTGATATGCCGCTCGCCGTCCAGAACGCCCTGGGCCACCACGCCCTGTCCTTCACGGAACAGGTCCGGCAGAATGCCCTTATAGCTGACGTCCACGACCCCGCGGGCGTCATACAGCTTAAAGCGCACGTCGAGGGTTTGCGGGTCGCGCTGCAGGGAGCCGGGCTGAACGTAGCCCCCTACCCGCAGGCGCTGCCCGGTATGGGGCAGCGCCCGGGTTTCCGTTTTGCCGTAGATAATTTCCCCCGGAGTGTAGAACAGATCGATATTGCTGCTCAGGGCGTACAGCGTCAGGCTGACGGTCAGCCCAAGGCCGGCGAGCACCGCCAGCACGATATACAGCCGGGTTTTACGACGCGCTTGCATCCGCGGCCTCCTTGTCATGTTCGCGAGCGGCCGCGATCCGCCGCTCGCGCGCCTGCTGGCGTCGCACCTCATGGAATAGCGCCCGCCGCGCCCACAGGGTATGAACCGTCAGCAGGCCAAAGGCGGCGATGGCCACGGCCACCGCCAGCCAGACGTACAGGGCATAGCCGCCCATATTCAGGAAGGCGGCGAACGAAGAAAAAGCGGGGCTCATCGGGCGGCTCCTTTGTTAGCCAGCGCCACCACCCACGGTCGACGACGTTCCAGCTGGAGGATCAGGTTACGCAGGCGCATCAGGGTCAGGGTGACCGACAGCGCGAGGAAAGCAAAAATGCAGATCCGCAGCGGCAGACGCATGCTCGGGTCGATGGTTTGCTGCAGGTTGGTCGAGCCCTGGTGCAGGGTGTTCCACCAGTAAACCGAGTAATGAATGATGGGCAGATTGACCACCCCGACCAGGACGAGGATCCCCGCCGCGCGCCCGGCCAGGCGGCGGTCGTCAAAGGCGTGCCACAGGGCGATGACCCCGGCATACAGAAACAGCAGCACCAGTTCCGAGGTCAGACGGGCGTCCCAGATCCACCAGGTCCCCCACATCGGCTTGCCCCACGCCGCGCCGCTGACCAGCGCCACCAGGGTGCAGACCGCCCCCACCGGCGCCAGGGCGGCGATCGCCAGGTCGGCCATTTTGATCTGCCAGACCACCCCGACGAAGGCCGCGACGGCCATCGCCAGGTACAGCCCCATCGACCACATCGCCGCCGGGACGTGAAGATACATGATCCGGTAGCTTTCCCCCTGCTGATAGTCCGCCGGGGCGAAGCCAAAGCCCCACCCCAGGCCGATGACCAGCAACAGCGCGCTCAACGCCGCCAGCCAGGGGATCCAGCATCCGCACAGGCGGTACAGCCGCTCGGGGATCGCCAGTTGATGTAACGCTTTCCACATAGACGCTTACTCACACGGTTATGATGGCCGCGCCCGCAGGCGCAGCGAATTATTGCACGGTCAGCCGCAGCGCGGCGGCGGTGGCGAACGGGCACAGGGTGGCGCTGGCGGTTAAGAACGCCGCCAGCATCGCCAGATAGCCGCCGACCGGAAGCCCGGCGGCCGCCGCCTGGCAGGCCGCGGTGGCGAAAATCAGCAGCGGCACCGCCAGCGGCAGCACCAGCAGGCTCAGCAGGACGCCGCCGCGCTTCAGGCCGACGGTCAGGCCAACCCCCACCGCGCCAAGAAAACTGAGCGTCGGCGTGCCAAGCAGCAAGGTCAGCGCCAGCACGCCGGCGTCGTGCAGATTCATCCCCAGCAGCAGCGCCGCCAGCGGCGAGACGATCAGCAGCGGCAGGCCGCTCATCATCCAGTGAGCGACCACCTTCACCAGCACCACCGCCACCAGCGGCGTCGGCAGAAGCATCAGCTGCTCCAGGGAACCGTCCTGCCAGTCGTCGCGAAACAACCGATCCATCACCAGCAGCGCCGCCAGCAGCGCGGCGACCCACACCACGCCCGGCGCAATCTGCGCCAGCAGCTGCGGCGCGGCGCCGACGCCGAACGGAAACAGGGTGATGACGATCAGAAAGAACCATAGCGGATTGAGGATCTCCGCCCCGCTGCGCCACGCCAGGCGCAGTTCCCGGGCCAACAGCGCTCTCATCATTGCCGCCTCCCGCCGTCGTCGCCGAGGCGCAGGGTGCGCAACGGGCAGCCCAGCGGCCGCAGCGGCTGATGGGTGGTGAGGATCGCGCTTCCCCCCTGCCGGGCGTGCTGCTCCAGACGACGGGTCAGGGTTTCTATCGCCGTGGCGTCGAGGGCGGTGAACGGCTCATCGAGGATCCACAGCGGCGCATCGGTTAACCACAGGCGGGTTAACGCCACCCGGCGCTGCTGCCCGGCGGAGAGCTGGCTTAAGGGGAGATCTTCATAGCCCGCCAGGCCGACGGCGGCGAGGGCGCTTTCCCGCTGCTGAAGGCGGCTGGCCGGAAAGAAGAAACGCAGGTTTTCATCGGCGGTCAGCGCCGCTTTGACGCCGGGCTTATGGCCCAGCCACAGCAGCTGCCGGTGAAATGACTCCCGGACCTGGGCCAGCGGCTGGCCCTGCCAGCTCACCACCCCGCTTTCCGGGCGCGCCAGGCCGCAAAGGATCCGCAGCAGCGAGGTTTTCCCCGCGCCGTTATCACCGGCGACCTGCAGCAGCTCGCCGGCAGCAAGGGATAGCGTCAGCTCCGCAAACAGCGGTCGATCGTCAACGATGCAGGTCAGTCGCTCTGCATGCAGCATGAAGGCAAACTCCTTGATTCAGACAGTATTTTACGTCCTGGCTAAGTCAGGGTTGCGCCGCGCGGGCGACGCAACCCTGACGGTTACTGTCCGGCCCCCGGCAGCTTCGAGATATCGGCGTTGCCTAACGCCTTCTCATCGTGCGTCGCGGTCTCCTTACGCACCTTCGCCACATCGCTGGCGCTGACCGCCGGCGCGTTGTTGCCCCAGCTGGTGCGGATGAAGTTGACCACATCCGCCACCTGCTGGTCGTCCAGACGCCAGCCGAACGACGGCATGGTCAGGTTGGAGACCGCATCTTTCACCGCCGGCGTGGTGCTCCCGGTCAGAACGATGTGGATAAGCGAAGTGGCATCTTCGGTCTGCACCACCGGGTTGCCCTTCAGCGACGGGAAGGCGCGCTGGTAGCCCGCGCCGTCGGTGCGGTGGCAGGCGGCGCAGTTATCGACATACAGCGCGGCGCCGGTTTTGCTGTCGTTACCCTTCCACAGATCTTTCGCCACGCTGTCTTCCACCGGGGCTGGGGTCTGTTTGCCGCCGCGCGGCGGGAGCGACTTCAGATAGCGGGCGATGGCGGTGATGTCGTCATCAGAGAGATACTGCAGACTGTGCTCCACCACATCGCTCATGCCGCCGAAGACCACCGATTTATCGTTACGTCCGGTTTTCAGGAACTCAGCCAGCTCGGCTTCGCTCCAGGTCCCCAGACCGTCGCGATTTTCACCGCGCAGGCTGGAGGCGACCCAGCCGTCAATCGGCGCATTGCTGCCCGCCAGGTAATCATCGCCTTCGCTTTCGCTGAGCGCTTTTTCCTGCATCGTCAGGCTACGCGGGGTATGACAGGCGCCGCAGTGGCCCAGGCCTTCCACCAGATAGCGACCGCGCTCAAGCACCGGGTCAACCTGCGGGTTGGCGACAAAGTCGCTCGGCGTCGGGGCGAAGATGCCGCGCCAGAACGCCAGCGGCCAGCGCATCGACAGCGGCCACGGGATGTCGGTGTCCTTGTTGGCGACATTCACCGGCTCCACGCCATGCATAAAGTAGGCGTACATGGCGCGCATGTCCGCTTCACTGATCCGCGCGAATGAGGGATACGGCATTGCCGGATAGAGCGTGGAACCATCTTTCCGCACACCCTTGCGCACCGCGTCGTCGAACTCTTCGAAGGTGTACCCGCCGATGCCGTGTTCTTTATCCGGCGTGATATTGGTGGAGTAGATGGTGCCGATCGGCGTTTCCATCGGCAGACCGCCGGCGAAAGGTTTGCCCGCTTTGCCGTTGGTATGGCAGGCGACACAGTCCCCCGCCCGCGCCAGATACTCCCCTTGCTTAATCAGATTGCTGTCCGCAGGCGCCTCTTCGGCGAAGGCCGCGCAGCTCAATGCCCCAAGCACCAGGGCCGATAACCATTGCATTTTCATCATCTGCCTTCCTTTATGCCTGCACCAGGGGACCCGGATTTTTCAGATACTGCTCGCGGATCGCCTTCGCTGACCAGTACGCCAGCGCGGCCACCGTGCCGGTTGGGTTATAGCCCAGCCCCTGCGGGAAAGCGGAGGCGCCGATGACGAAGACGTTATGCACGTCCCAGCTTTGCAGATAACGGTTAACGGCGCTGGTTTTCGGATCCTCCCCCATCACCGCCCCGCCGTTCATATGGGTGGTCTGGTAGGTGGTGGTATCAAAGTGGCTGTTGGCGTTTTTCGGGCTGCCGAGGATATATTTCGGCTTCATCGCTTTGGCGATCGGCGCCATCTTATCGAACATAAACTGCGCCATCTTGATGTCGTTTTCCTGCCAGTCAAAGGTCATGCGCAGCAGCGGCTGGCCAAAGACGTTTTTGTAGTTCGGATCAAGATCGAGGTAGTTCTGCCGATAGGACTGGTGCGCGCCGTGAGCATCCATCAACAGGTGATGGGTGTAGGTATCGGCCACCGCCGCTTTCCATTTGCTGCCCCACGCCGGGGTGCCCGGCGGTACCGGGAAACCGGAGATGGGCTTGGTCCCGGCCTGGTTGACCCAGAACGGCGAACCGCCGACAAAGCCCGCCGCGCCGTGGTCGAAGTTGTCGGCGTTGAAGTCGTCGACGCCGACGCCGTTGCCGCCCGCGCCGATAAACGGGTTGGTGTAGGTATCTTTGTCGAAAATGGCCTTAATGGTGGTCATGTTCTGGTAGGCGAAGTTACGCCCCACCACCCCTTCGCCGGTCTCCGGATTGTAGGGTTTGCCGATCCCGGAGAGCAGCATCAGGTGCACGTTATGGAACTGGAAGGCGCCGATGATCACCAGGTCCGCCGGCTGCTCCATTTCGCGCCCCTGGCCGTCGACGTAGGTCACGCCGGTGGCACGGGATTTGTCGTCGGTCAGGTTGACCTTCAGCACGTTGGCGTTGGTCCGCAGCTCAAAGCGTTTTTCCTGGCGCAGCGCCGGCAGAATGTTCACGTTCGGCGAGGCTTTGGAGTACATGTAGCAGGCGTAGCCGCTGCAGAAACCGCAGAAGTTGCACGGGCCCATCTGCGCGCCGTACGGGTTGGTATAGGAGTCAGAGGTGTTGGCCGACGGCAGGTTGTAGGGATGGTAGCCCACCTCGAGCGCCGCTTTTTCAAACAGCTGCGCTGACCAGGTGTTTTTCTGCGCCGGCAGCGGGAAGTCATCTGAACGGTCCGGGGCGAAGGCGTTGCCGCCGCGGCCTTTACCGACGACCTTGCCTTTGATCGACCAGGCGGTCCCGGAGGTGCCGAACACTTTCTCCGCTTTATCGAAGAACGGTTCCAGCTCGTCGTAGGTGACGCCGAAATCCTGGATGATCATATCCTGGGGGATGAAGTTTTTGCCGTAGCGCTCTTCATAGTGGCTGCGCATCCGCAGTTCGATGGGATCGACGCGGAAATGGACGCCTGACCAGTGCAGCCCGGCGCCGCCCACGCCGGTACCCGGCAGGAAAGCCGCCAGCTGGCGATACGGCACCGCCTGCTGGCTGGTGTTATGCCGGATGGTGACGGTGCTTTTCGACAGGTCCTGGAACAGCTTGCGGCGGATGTTGTAGGTCAGCTCATCAATCACCTGCGGATAGGCGCCGTCCGGCCAGGTGTCGCGCATCGGGCCGCGCTCCAGCGCCACGACGTTGAGCCCGGCTTCGGTCAGCTCTTTGGCCATGATCGCCCCAACCCAGCCGAAGCCGACGATCGCGACATCGGTTTTTTTCAATACGGTGGCCATGATTACGCCCTCTCCCCATTAATTGATACCGGCGGGAAGGGGTAGCGTTCGCCCCGTTCAACCCAATCCATAAAGTCGGCGCGCGCGCCGGGAAAATTAATCAGCGTCCAGCCGACCATGCCTTTGTTACCGCCATGGATCGGGTCGCTGAAGAAGCCTTCGCGGGTGTTCTGCAGCAGATAGGTGAAGAACAGCGAAGCCGGTAGCTGTTTGAACTCGGCTTTGCCCGATTCCCACAGGCCGAGCGCCTCATCCTGCTGCTCGCTGCTCAGTTCAGCAAAGGTCTTGTGATACTTGTCCTGACACCAGGCCTCGGCATCGGCGATCCCGAGGTTATAGATCTGTTTGGGCACCAGCGGCAGCTGATAGCCCATCTCTTTCGGCACGTCGGGGTTGAAGGGCCCCTGCATATACCAGATGGAGCCGGTGGCGTAAGGGGTATTGAGCTGGCGGTCGATAAACTCCGGCACGCCGGCCTCTTTGGCGCCGGGGCCAAGTTCATCCGCCGGGATTAAGCGAGCGACAGCGGCGTTGATAAACGCCCACTCACGATCGTTGAAGAACTGCGGCTTCCAGTCGCTGGCCGCCGCCGTGTTCCCGGAGGCTGGCTCTGAAGCGGGGGCCGCCTGCGCGGTCGCGCTGGTGGCCACGCCAATGGCCCCTGCTCCCGCGCCGCCGATCACCACCGTCGGGATCAGCGCCATCGATTTCACCAGGAAATCACGCCTGGAATTGTTAGTTTTCTCGCTCGACATCATCACATTCCTGTCATTGAAAATTACTGTTTTTGTCGCTGACAAAACCAGTGAATGTCGTGCTGGAACCGATACCATTGCGCTTTTAAACCGCTTAGCGTCTGGCCCGGACCGGCAAGTCGGATAAAACATCGCCAGAGGCGATATCATTTATAGGGTTATCGTTTGGATAGTAGACGATTCTCAACGAAACGCGGGAAATCGGAGAGAAATTCACCGGAATGTCATCGTGAGAAGGGTGCTGCCATAACCTTGAGGCGGTAAACCGGCGGCGTTCACACCGCGCTGAGCTTACCCATGCGCCAAAAAAGAGTGACTTGTATCACAAATGTTATTTTTTGTTTATGGTACATGGCAGATTAAACGTCTGTAAATACTCGTATTAGGAATAATTAAACATTTTGAGCTGTTAAAAAAGTTACTACCCGTTGTTAACTATTTTGGATCTATTTCCCGGCTAACGCGTTCGGCTGGCGATACCCCGTCCACAGGAGAAGATAAGAGATGTTCGATCATGTGAAATTCGGCGTCAGCGACTATGCCGCCAGCAAAGCGTTCTTTTTACAGGCTCTGGCCCCGCTTGGCGTAACGCTGGTCGATGAAGGCGAGCCGACCTACGGCGCAGAGCTGGCCGGCAGCGGCGATGTCTCTTTGTGTCTCTATCAAAGTGCGGACAAACCGGCGCCGCTGCATATCGCCTTTCGCGCCGACAGCCGCGAGCAGGTGGATGCCTTCTGGCAGGCAGCGCTGGCCGCCGGAGGAAAGGACAACGGCGCGCCGGGGTTACGGCCCAACTACCACGCCGGGTACTACGCCGCCTTTGTGATTGCGCCAGACGGGCACAATATTGAAGCCGTGTGCCATCTGGCGTCTTAACAAACGGTTACCGCTGCGGAAAAATCCACACATCCTCCGCCGGGAGCGTCAGATGGCAGTGTTCAGCATCGCGCAGCGCGGTTCCGTAGGCGCGTAGCGGAAAGTCGTCGCCCTCGGTGCGGAACAGGTACTCCCAGCGGTCGCCGAGGTACATGCTGGTCAGCAGCGGTAGCTGGAGACTGTTATCCTGCGCCGCGCCGTCAAGACGCAGGCGCTCGACGCGGATCACCGCCGTCGCCGGCTCGCCGACGCTGACCCCCTCGCCCGCTCGCCCCCACAGGCTCCAGCTGGCGCCTTCGATACGCGCCCTGCCGTTCTCCAGCGCCATCACCTTGCCGTGCAGGCGGTTATTGCTGCCCATAAACTCGGCGGCGAACAGCGTCGCCGGGCTGCCGTACATCTCCTGCGGCGTCCCCTGCTGCTCGATGACGCCATTGTTCAGCAGCAGAATACGATCGGAGATGGCCATCGCTTCATTTTGATCGTGGGTGACCATCAGCGCCGAGAGGCCCAGCTTGATGATTAGCTCGCGCAGAAACACCCGCGCCTCCTCGCGCAGCTTGGCGTCGAGGTTAGAGAGCGGCTCATCCAGCAGGATCACCGGCGGGTTGTAGACCAGCGCCCGGCCAATGGCCACCCGCTGCTGTTGGCCGCCGGAGAGCTGGTGCGGATGGCGGTTGCCAAGATGCCCCAGCCCCAGCTGATCCAGCACGCGCTGCACCCGCTCTTTTATCTCCCCGGCGGCGACTTTACGCAGCTTCAGCGGATAGGCCACGTTGTCGAACACCGTTTTGTGCGGCCACAGGGCATAGGACTGGAACACCAGGCCGAGGTTACGCTCTTCGGCCGGGATTTCGCTGCGCGGCGTGCCGTCGTACACCGTGCGGTTGCCGATGGCGATCCGTCCGCTCGTCGGCTTCTCCAGCCCGGCCACCGCCCGCAGCAGCGTGGTTTTGCCGCTTCCCGAAGGCCCCAGCAGCGACACCACCTCTCCCCGGCCGAGCGTCATCGACACGCCTTTCAGCACCGGGTTGTCGCCATAGGTGAGATGCAGATTTTCAACCGATAACTCAATCATGTAATTTCACTCCAAAGCGCAGGGCGATGCCAAGGCCAATCACCACCAGCAGAATATTGATAAAGGAGAGCGCCGCGACGATATCGATGGCCCCCGCCGCCCACAGCGACACCAGCATCGAGCCGATGGTTTCGGTACCCGGCGACAGCAGATAGACGCCGGTGGAATATTCGCGCTCAAAGATCAGAAACATCAGCAGCCAGGAGCCAATCAGCCCATAGCGCGACAGCGGGACGGTGACGTGGCGGGTGATCTGCCCCCGCGAGGCGCCGGTGCTGCGCGCCGCCTCCTCCAGCTCCGGTCCCACCTGCAGCAGCGTCGAGGAGATGAGCCGCAGGCCATAGGCCATCCATACCACGGTGTAGGCCAGCCAGACGCTGAAAATGGTATTGCGCAGCGCGCGCAGCTGCACGATAAGGTGCTCCCGCAGCCAGTCCGCCACAGGCAGCGCCGAGAGCCAGCCATGCTTCAGCGACTGATCGAGCCACATCGGCACAAACAGGAACACCCACAGGAAGGCCAGACCGGCCAGCAGCCCCGGCACAGCGCGCGGGACCAGCACGCTGTAATCAAGAAAGCGGGTGACGTTGTCCGCTTTGCGGTGCATGGCGATGCCGACAAACAGATAGCAGATCACCGCCAGCGCGCCGCCGACGATGCCGATAGCCATCGAGTTGACGATCGCCCGCAGCAGGTTGGGCTGCTGCCAGATATTGTGGAACGTCGTCAGCGACAGCTCATCCCACAGCGACACGCCGACGCCCCAGTTGGAGATAAAGGCGCGCAGCGCCACGCCGAGCAGCGGCACGCCGATGGTCACCGTCAGCCAGGCCACCACCACCGCCCCGGCCACCCAGCGCCATTTGCCCAGCGGCAGCGCCCGCGCCTGCGACGCCTTGCCCTTCATGGTGACAAAGCGGTTGGCGGTGCGCATCAGCCGACGCTGGAGCATGACCAGCGGGATGGTGATGCAGATCAGCACCACCGCCACCGCCGCCATCAGATGGTAGGAGGGGGTGCCAAGCTTATTGGTCAGCTTGTAGAGATAGGTCGCCAGCACCATGTTGCCCTCGGGGTCGCCCAGCACCAGCATCAGACCGAAGACTTCCAGACCAAGGAAAAAGAGCAGCACGCAGGCGTAAAGAATGGAGGGCCGCACCATGGGCAGACTCACCGAAGTCATCACCTGCAGCGGCGTGGCGCCGACGGTGCGCGCCGCCTCTTCCACGTCCGAACCAACGCTGCGCAGCGCCGAAGAGATGTAGAGATAGGCGTGCGGCACGTGGGTTAAGCCGGCGATGACCACAATGCTGAACATCGAGTAGATATTCCACGGCACAAAGCCGATCAGCTGCTGCGCCCACTGGGAAAAGAAGCCTACCGGCCCGGCGGCCACCACGTAGCCAAAGCCCAGCACCATCGGCGAGACGAAGATCGGCACCAGGATCAGCGGCTCAATGAACCGCCGGCCGGGTAAATCGGTGCGTACCATCAGAAAGGCCAAAATACCGCCCAGCGGAATGGCGATAATCACCAGGCCAAAGGCCAGAATAAACCCTGACCTTAACGCCAGATAAAAATCCGGGTCGGTAAAAATAAAGGCGAAGGCTTCCAGACTCCAGGATTTGGAGCGGGAAAAGAACGGCGCGGAGAGAAAACTCTGCACCACAATAAATAACAGCGGGACGTAAATCACCAGCGCCGTGATGCACACCACCACGCCGCGCGGCAGCCCCTGCCACTTTCTGCGTAATACATTCATGGTTCATCCCTTTGGTCAGGTGAATAAACCCGCCGGGTGTGAATAAGGGGCATCGGCGATGCCCCGGGGGAGGATTATTTCGCGGCGGCGCTGCGCCATTGTTTAATAAACTGCAGACGTTTTTGCGGCTGTAAATAATCCAGCAGCGTTTCGTTGACCGGGATCGGTTTTAACGCTTTGCCCAGCAGCGTGGTCATGCCGTCGATATCATTTTTGCCTTCAATATCGCGACGAAGAGAGGGAATATCCGCCTGGCTGGCGAGGATCTGTTGGCCTTTTTCCGACAGGACATAATCCAGCCACAATTTCGCCGCATTGGGATGTTCGCTCTCCTGGCTAATAAACGAGACGCGGGAGAGCACCAGCACGTAATCTTTCGGATAGGCGATGCCTAAAGAGGGATCGTTTTTCGCCCGCGCTTCGGCATAGGAGCCAAGAATGTTATAGCCGATCAGGTTTTCGCCAGAGGAGACGCGCTCCATCATCGTGCCGGTGGAAGACTGCACCGTCAGGCCGCCTTTGGCGATATTCGCCAGGTCGGTAAAATAGTTCGCGTCGGCCTGGCTGTCCTGGACCGCCAGCATAAAGCCGAGGCCCGATTTTTCGATATCGTAGGTGGTGACTTTGCCTTTAAATTTATCGGCCTGGCTGGCGATCAATTTGGCCAGCGCGGTGTGCGAGTCCGGCACCTCATTCTGCGGGATCAGCCGTTTGTTATAGATAAATACCACCGGCTCGTAGGTGGTGCCATAGGCTTTCTGCTGCCACACCGCCCAGTCGGGTAATTGCTTCACCTCCGGCGAGGCATATTGTTCCGCATACTCGGTGGCTAATTTCAGCGCGGTATCCATCGATGAGCTCCACACCACGTCCCCGCTGCCGCCCCCGGCGGCCTGCTCGCTGATATAGCGGTTATACAGCTCGGTGCTGTTCATGTCGTTATATTCGACTTTTACGCCCGGATATTGCGCTTCAAATCCTTTAATTAACGGCCCGGCCGCTTTGGTATCGGTTGTGGAATAGATCACCACCTTGCCCTCTTTGACGGCGGCATCAACCGTTTTTTGATAATCCGCCGGATAGCCCGCAGGCACCTCCGCCCAGGCGGCACAGGCGAAAACGGCCGTCAGTGAAACCACTAAACCACTTATTTTCTTATACATGATACCAACCTTTAATCATCAATTAATAAACACAAATTTAACATATAGTGGTATCAGCTCCCCTTGCAACGCCGGGGCTGGCTTTTTTCTGGCTTTTGTGACAGTGGCAGAATTTAAAAATGTGGTGTTTATGACGTTAATTAAAACGCGATCCCGGACCGGTTTTTTATCGTCTGTCGTATAACGCAGGCGCTGGCGCAGTGGCCTGTCGCCGGGAGAGTCCGCCCTTGACCTTCTGCGCCGGGCGGCGCAGCATAAAACGGCAAACATAACAAAATAACAACAGACTACAGGAGAGAATCAGTGCCAACAGGACACCGCTTTCTGGCGACGGATCTGCATCAGTTTGTCGTCTCACTGTTTACCCATCTCGGCAGCCGCTCAGAAGAAGCGACGCTGGTCGCCGACCATCTGATCGCCGCCAACCTGGCCGGGCATGACTCCCATGGCGTCGGGATGATCCCAAGCTATGTCAAATCCCACGCCGGCGGCTTTCTGCAGCTCAACCGCCACGCCACGGTCACCAAAGACGCCGGCGCCGTGGTCACCCTCGACGGCAACGCCGGCTTCGGCCAGGTGGTCGCCCACGAAGCGATGCAGTTAGGCATCGAAAAGGCGAAGCAGCACGGCATGGCGGCTATCGCCCTGCGCAATGCGCATCACGTCGGACGCATCGGCTACTGGGCGGAGCAGTGCGCCGCCGCCGGGCTGATCTCCATTCACTTCGTCAGCGTGATCGGCGACCCGATGGTCGCCCCGTTCCGCGGAAAAGACAGCCGCTTCGGCACTAACCCGCTGTGCGTGGTGTTTCCCCGCGCGGGCCATCCGCCGCTGCTGCTGGACTACGCCACCAGCGCCATCGCCTTTGGTAAAACCCGTGTCGCCTGGCACAAAGGGGAAGCCGTGGCGCCCGGCTGCCTGATCGACGCCCAGGGGCTGCCCACCACCGACCCGGCGGTGATGCAGACCTCGCCGCTGGGCGCCCTGCTCACCTTCGCCCAGCACAAAGGCTATGCCCTGGCGACACTGTGCGAAGTGCTCGGCGGCGCGCTCTCCGGGGGGCAAACCACCCATCAGGAAAGTCTGCAGACCAGCGTCGACGCCATCTTTAACTGCATGACCACTGTGATCCTGCGACCGGACGCGTTCGATGCCCCGGACAGCCAGGCGCAGACGGAGGCCTTTATCGCATGGTGTAAACAGTCGCCGCACGATCCCGATGCCCCGGTGCTGGCCCCCGGCGAATGGGAGGCCGCCAACCGCGAAGCGCGTCTGGCCGAGGGGATCCCGCTGGATGCGGGCAGCTGGCAGGCAATCTGCGCCGCCGCGCGCGACGTCGGCCTGAGCGAGTCGCATATCGCCCGCTGCCGCCCTCTCGCGTAGCGGCATTATCCCCTGCAGAGCGTCTGACGTCGGCGCTCTGCGTCATCGTCATTAGTGACGAGGTCACGCTCCCGTCATCCTTCTCCTGTTATTTTTCATTGTAAATCAAGATATTAAAATCTGGCACGAGACCTGCATAGCGCAGCGGGCCTGCGTCCGCATCACCACCAGGCGATACCGCGATCGTTGCCCGTCGGGCCCGGCGCGACAGCGATCCTCTGTTCACTGTTAACAGGTCTGTTACTGATGAAAAAAATCACGAGCGTGTGCCCCTACTGCGGGGCGGGTTGCAAACTTAAACTGGTTGTCGACAACAATAAAATCATTCGCGCGGAAGCCGCCGACGGCGTCACCAACCAGAACCAGCTGTGCCTGAAAGGCTATTACGGCTGGGATTTTCTTAACGACACGCAGCTCCTGACGCCCCGTCTTAAACAACCGATGATCCGCTACCAGAAAGGCGGCGCTTTCACACCGGTCAGCTGGCAGGAGGCGATTCGCTATACCGCCAGCAAGCTCAGGGAGATCAAAGAGAAGCATGGCCCGCGCGCCATCATGACCACCGGCTCCTCGCGCGGCACCGGCAACGAAACCAACTATGTGATGCAAAAGTTCGCCCGTGCGGTGCTGAACACCAACAACGTCGACTGCTGCGCCCGCGTCTGCCATGGCCCTTCCGTCGCCGGGCTGCAGCAGGCGCTGGGCAACGGGGCGATGAGCAACTCGATAAGCGACATCGAAAACTCGAAGTGCCTGTTGGTCTTTGGCTACAACTGCGCCGACTCCCATCCCATCGTCGCCCGCCGGGTGATCAAAGCCCGGGAAAACGGCGCCAAAATCATCGTCTGCGATCCGCGACGCATTGAAACCGCACGCATAGCCGACCGTCATCTGCAGCTTAACAACGGCAGCAACATGGCGCTGGTGAACGCCTTCGGCTATGTATTGCTGGAAGAAGAGCTGTACAACAAAGCCTATGTCGAACGCTATACCGAAGGGCTGGACGCCTACCGCGAGGCGGTGAAAGATTACGCCCCGGAAGCAGTGGAAGGGATTGTCGGGGTCAGCGCGCAGGCGATCCGCGAGGCAATGCGCATGTTTGCCGCCGCCCCTTCCGCCACCATTATGTGGGGCATGGGGGTCACCCAGTTTGGCCAGGCGGTGGATGTGGTGCGCGGCCTGGCAAGCCTGGCGCTGCTCACCGGCAACCTGGGACGGGCGAACGTCGGCGTGGGCCCGGTCCGTGGGCAAAACAATGTACAGGGCGCCTGCGATATGGGCGTACTGCCGAACCTGTTCCCCGGCTATCAGGAGGTCACCGACCCGGCCGTGCGGGCGAAATTCGCCGCCGCCTGGGGGATCGACCCGGCGCAGATGGATGACCAGGTCGGCACCCGCATCACCGAGGTGCCGCATAAGGCGCTGACGGGCGAGATCAAAGCCTATTACATTATGGGCGAAGATCCGCTGCAGACCGAAGCCGACCTCGGCCTGGTGCGCAAAGGCATCGAGGCGCTGGACTTCGTGGTGGTGCAGGATATCTTCATGACCAAAACGGCGGAGATTGCCGATGTCCTGCTGCCGGCCACCTCCTGGGGCGAGCACGGCGGCGTCTTCACCTGCGCCGACCGCGGGTTTCAGCGGTTTGAACAGGCGATCCCGCCGGCGGGGAATGTGAAGCGCGACTGGGAGATCATCAGTCTGCTGGCCAGCGAAATGGGCTATCCGATGCACTATGAGAGCAACCAGCAGATCTGGGACGAGATGCGCGAGCTCTGCCCGCTGTTCTACGGCGTGACCTGGGAGAAAATGGGCGATATGGGCCATGTTCAGTGGCCATGCCCGACCCTCGACCACCCCGGCACGCCGTGGCTGTATAAAGACAACCGCTTCGACACCCCATCAGGTAAAGGGCAGCTGTTCGCCACCGCCTGGCGCGCGCCGGCGGAGCGTCCGGATGATGAATGGCCGCTGGTGCTCTGCACAGTGCGGGAGGTGGGGCACTACTCCTGCCGCTCGATGACCGGCAACTGCGCCGCGCTGCAGTCGCTGGCCGACGAGCCGGGACGGGTGCAGATGAATCCCGTGGATGCGCAACGGCTGGGGATCGCCGACAAACAGCTGGTGTGGGTAAGCTCCCGGCGCGGAAAGGTCATCACCCGCGCCGATCTCAGCGATCGCATCAACCCGGGCGCGGTCTATATGACCTATCAGTGGTGGGTGGGCGCCTGTAATGAACTGACCCAGGATAACCTGGATCCAATCTCCAAAACGCCGGAGACCAAATACTGTGCGGTGAAAGTGGAAGCGATTGCCGACCAGCAGTGGGCGGAGCGCTATGCCTGGACCGCCTACAGCGACATGAAGGCGCGACTGAAAGCCGCCGCCGACGTCTGACCTCAGGGAGCGCGCGCGCTCCCTTCCCTCCTGCCGCTGCCGGCGGGTTACGCCGCCGGCAGCTGTTTCTCCACCAGCGCCACCCACATCGCCACCCCGTGGCTAATCAGCGCGTCGTTAAAGTCATAGCTGGCGTTATGCAACGGCTTCGACGGCGTTTCGCCATCGGTGCCGATCCAGAAATAGGCCCCCGGACAGACCTCCAGCATGCAGGCAAAATCCTCAGAGGCCATCGACGGCGCCTGGTTCCAGCGCACCGCTTCCGCGCCGAGGGTGGCGACCGCCACCTCGCGCAGCAGCTGCGCCTGCGGCGCATGGTTTTTGGTCACCGGATACCCGGGAAACCAGCTAATCTCGCCCCGGACATCGGACACCTGCGGCTGGGTCGCCACATAGCTTTCGATAAGCTCCCGCACGCGGGCGCGAACGCGATTGCTCAGGCAGCGGAAGGTGCCACGCAGCACCACGGTGTCCGGCAGGACGTTGATCGCCTCGCCGCCGTTTATCTGGGTGATGCTGACCACCGCGGAATCCTGTGGCGACAGGCGACGGGAGGGGATGGTCTGCAGCGCCATAATCAACTGCGCCGCGGCGACGATGGGATCGGCCCCGCTCTCCGGCATCGCCGCATGGCAACTTTTGCCGCGCAGGGTGATCTCGAAGGCGTCGAGGGAAGCCATCATCGCGCCATCGCTGAGCGCCACTTCGCCGAGGGGGATCCCCGGCCAGTTATGCAGCGCGTAAATCGCATCCATCGGGAAGCGTTCGAATAACCCCTCTTCCACCATTTTGCGCGCGCCGCCAAGGTTCTCTTCCGCCGGCTGGAAGACAAAGTGGACGGTACCGCTGAACTGGCGGGTCTGCGCCAGATGGGCCGCGGCCGCCAGCAGCATCGCGGTGTGGCCATCGTGGCCGCAGGCGTGCATTACCCCGGCGCGGCGCGAACGGTAGCTGACGCTCCCCAGCTCGGTGATCGGCAGGGCGTCCATATCGGCGCGCAGGCCGATGACCGGCCCGGGGCCGTTTTCCAGCGTCGCCACGACGCCGGTGCCGGCCAGCCCGCGATGAACCTGCAGGCCAAACGAGACCAGCAGCTCGGCGACGCGGCGCGAGGTCTCCTGCTCCTGATATCCGAGCTCAGGCGCGGCGTGAAACTCACGTCGCCAGCCTGTGGCTTCGGCGATCAGTGACGGCGATACGGCCATGTATTACTCCTTTCCTGCATAGCGTAATGCTGAATAATTGGGTCATGCGTTGCGTTTTTCCCCGTCGCTCACCGGCGCCGGGTCGCTGCCGCTCCCTCCGTTATATCCTGTCGTTAACACGCTGACAACGTCACGAAATGCGGCGGCGGCGCGGCGTACACGCCAGCCGCCGCCGGGCGGACCTTTTTTGGTAGTGATTTCAACGGTGACAATGGCCAGGCGATTAATTATTATGCAACTCAGGACGGCAATTTGCCGAAGGATCCACTACTGACCTCTCCGTCATCGGAAATAAAATGTTTAACCCAGACCAGAATCGTCTTGCCCCCACGCTGGCGATGATCATGGCCGCGTCGCTCGTGGGATTTATCACCGGCTATACGGTGCCGTTAATCAGTCTTGAGCTGGCGCAGCAGCAGGTTGCGCCGCTGTACGTCGGCCTGCTGGCCGCCCTGCCGCCCGCCGGTATGATGATCTCCTCTTTCCTCTCTCCTGCGCTGTGCCGGCGCGTTGAGATGGGCGTACTGCTGAGCGGCAGTCTGATCCTGCTGGCGCTGGCGACCATCGCCTCATGCATGACCACCGATATGACGCTGCTTCTGCTGCCGCGCCTGCTGACCGGCCTGGCCTCCGGGGTCATTATCGTACTGGGCGAAAGCTGGATCACCGGCGGCGCGGCGGGCAGCCAGCGCGCCACCCTCACCGGCATCTACGCCTCGGCCTTTACCGGCTGCCAGCTGGCCGGACCGCTGCTGATCTCCGTCGGCCCCGCCTGGCAGGCCTCGGCGCTGATGGCGATCGTCGCGGTCACCGCCGTCTGCCTGCTGATGCTGCGCCATCTGCCCACCGGCACCCGCGAAAGCCTTGGGGAGCGCGCCAGCTGGCGCAGCCTCGGCGCCTTCCTGCCGGTACTGGCCTCCGGGGTGTTCTGCTTCGCCTTCTTCGACGCCAGCATCCTCGCCCTGCTGCCGCTGTACGGCATGGACAAGGGGCTTAATGAAGGAATGGCGGTGCTGCTGGTGACCGTGGTGCTTACCGGGGATGCGATGTTCCAGACCCCGCTCGGCTGGCTGGCCGACCGGGTCGGCATTCGCCGCGTGCATCTGGCCTGCGCGGTGGTCTTCAGCCTGTCGCTGCTGGCCCTGCCGCTGATGCTCGGCTCACGGATTCAGCTGATGGCCATTTGTCTGCTGCTGGGCGCCGCGGCGGGGGCGCTGTATACCCTGTCGCTGGTGCGGGCGGGGAAAACCTTTAGCGGACAGAAGCTAATTATGATTAACGCCCTGTTCGGCTTTTTCTGGTCCGCCGGCAGCGTCGCCGGACCGGTAGTCAGCGGCATGCTGATCGGCATCACCGGCTACGATGGCCTGATCGCCACCCTGGTGGCCAGCGGCGGGCTGTTCCTGCTGATCCAGTGTCTGTGTAAAAACGAGAAAACCCTGCTCGCCAGCGAGCAGGAAGAGGACATGGACGAAGCGACGGAGTCCGCGCAGTAGTCCTGACGGCTGGCCTGGCGCCAGCCTTTTTTATGGCCCTTACCGGAGGGTATCCTGTTTTTGCTGGCTCACTGCTGTTAACCATTGCCGGCCCCCCTGCCAGGAGGAAATCATATGGAAAGTAATACGTTACATCGTGGCAGATTGATCGATCATATTCTGCTGGTTGTCGAAGACTTTGAGGCAAGCAAAAACTTCTATACCGCCGTACTGTCGGCGCTGGAGATCCCGGCGATCGCCACCGCCAATGAATACTTGCTGGCTGACGAACTGGTGGTGGCCTCACGCCACAGCCCGGAGGCCGCCGGGAAACTGACAGGGCGCCACCATCTGGCGTTCCAGGCCAGAGATCGCGACATGGTGGACGCTTTTTACCATGCGGCGCTGACCCATGGCGGACGCGATAACGGCGCGCCTGGCGAACGACACTATCATCCTGGTTACTATGCCGCTTTTGTGCTGGATCCGCAGGGGAATAATATTGAGGCGGTGTACCATGGCGAGGCTGAGCGCAGCGCCGGGTCTGTTGCCATCCGCTTCACGCAGTAAGCGGGCGAAAGTCACCTTTTTGCCCGCAACAGGAGGACACTATGTTTTCATACATTATGCTGGGAACGAACGATCTACCACGCGCCATCGAGTTCTATGACCCGTTAATGGCATTGCTGGGGCACGCCAAAGCCGGCCGTAACGAACAAGGCGCCTCATGGGGCACCTTCAACGGCAACCAGACCTGCGGGCTGTGCGTGGGCGTCCCCTTTGATCAGCAGCCTGCCGGGGTGGGCAATGGAACGATGGTGGCGCTTAACGCCCGCTCCGTCGAACATATTGCGGAACTGCATGCCCTCGCCCTGCAACTCGGCGGACGTGACGAAGGCGCGCCCGGTCACCGACCGCAGTATGGCGACGGCTTTCACAGCGCCTACGTCCGCGATCCCGACGGCAATAAGCTGGCGTTTGTTTATTATGCGTCGGCAGTTTGAACGTTGAGATCTGAGGAGCTTGCGGGCTGCTGGCAGGAGAGGAAATTTGACAATCTCACTTCCTACCAGTAGGTTGTCCCGGCTGAATAGAACCCGCTGTAGATAGCGCACTTTTTCACCGCAATGATTGCTGGAGCGTGAAATGATCGAACGTTCGCCGAAAGCGCGAGAAATTATGGCAAATACGAGACAGCTGCTCACCGTCGGAGGGTATAAAAGTTTTAGCTATGCCGATCTTGCTGAGCGCGTGGGAATTCGTAAAGCCAGTATCCATCATCATTTTCCCAGCAAAGAAGATTTAGTTCATGCTGTTGTACAGGAGTACCGTGCAGAAGCCCGGGCGGGCATGGAGGCCATGGATCAGCAAATACACGATCCACTGATCAAAGTGAAAAGGTACGCCGATTTCTGGTCAGCCTGTATCAAGGATGGTACTTCGTCATTTTGCATCTGTGTAATGCTTGCCGTTGAGCTTCCGACATTACCTGCCGATATTGCCGCTGAGGTCACTGGCCATTTCAGCGATCTCACTGACTGGCTGGCATCGTTACTTAGGGCGGGTGAAACCCAGGGCGTTTTCAAACTTAATGAAACGGCGGAAGTAGAAGCCAGAGCCCTGATGGCTGGTATACATGGTGCCATGCTGGCAGCGCGGGCATTCAATAATCCGCTGGTGTTTGATCAGATTGCCTGGCCTCTGATAAACAAAATCATAAAAGTCGCCTGACGATTGCCCGGTGACTTACCGGGCAACACTTGTTGCAAAACGGTCCCTTACCTCTCACACCTCGATACCGCTTTGATGACCTCACCTGGATTGCATCAAAACATGTTGATCTTTTACCTACCTACTAGTAGGTTTACTAACAGAAAGAAGCTCACGCCGATGCTTCGCTTGTCCAACATGCCAGCTTGAGAGGGTTAAAATGACCGACAGTATTCATCAGGGGAATCAGCAGAGCTGGCTCAGACAGTATTATTTTTCCCGCACCATCTTCTCGATTTTATGGGCTGTTTCCACATTTATCGCTGCCCGGCATTCTTATTTTTGGGTCTCATTTTTGTTAATTCTTTATCCCGCCTGGGATGCGATAGCGAATTACATTGATGCGATTAGAAACGGTGGATTCGGCCGTAACCGGATGCAGACGGTCAATATTATCGTAAGCGCCGTCACAACGCTGGCGGTGATATTGGCTATCAATAGCAGCATAAATGTTGTGATTCGGATATTCGGTTGCTGGGCAATATTATCAGGCCTACTACAGTTGGGCGCAGCGGTTCAGCGCTGGAAAAACTATCGTGCGCAATGGAGCATGATATTAAGTGGCGCCCAGTCTACGTTAGCAGGTGCTTTTTTTCTTTTTCAGTCCCGAACAATAGAACCACCGTCTGTAGACAACATTGTTGGTTATGCGGCCTTTGGGGCTTTCTATTTTTGTATTTCAACCGTGTCGCTAACCGTTCGACAAAAAAGAGAAGCACAACAACCAGGCTGAATGCACTTCTCGTTTAGCAAAAATCGTGGACAGAATGAGTTAACACTATGAATATCAAAGTACAGGTAAACAAACAGACAGTAGTGCGTCTGGCGCTGGTCGGCATTATTCCACTGTTCCTTATTTTATTATTCCTGTGGGCTGGTGGATGGCTTACGCCTGAAAGGCTGACGTCGGATAAGCTTGTCACGGTATTACAACAGTCGGGTGGCGTTCATCAAGGCTATCGGCGGAATCATGCTAAAGGCATGTGCGTGCTGGGGAGTTTTATCTCAAACGGGAATGCCAGCACGCTATCGCGCGCCTTACTATTCAGCAAAGGCGAAACCGCGGTAACAGGACGCTTGGCTATTGCAGGAGGTAATCCGGCAGCTCCGGATTATACCGTGCCTGTCAGGAGTATGGCGCTGTCCTTTACACAGGCCAATGGTGAACAGTGGCGAACCGGGATGAACGCCATGCCATTTTTCCCCGTCAGTTCCGTCGAAAGTTTCTATGAGCTTCAAACCGCGACGCTGCCAGACGCCAAAACCGGCAAGCCGAATCCGGAAAAAGTAAATGCTTTTGTCATGAGCCATCCGGAAATCAAGCCTTTTTTTGCCTGGGCAAAGCAATACATCCCCTCTTCAAGCTGGGCCAGCGATCGCTTTAACAGCCTGAATGCTTTTCGCCTGATCGATCAGACTGGCAATGAACATCTGGTACGCTGGAGTATGGTGCCGCACACCAGGTTTGTCCCCATAAGCGATATCGATAAACAGAACAAAGATTTTCTGCAACAGGATCTTCAGCAACGTCTGGAACAGGGCACACTGGAGTGGGATTTAGTTTTCACGCTGGCTCAGGCGGATGACAAAGGTAACGATTCCACCAAAGCCTGGCCCGCAGACCGGAAAACGATTAATGCCGGAACGTTAGTCTTAAACAAGGCCATCCCTCAACAGCAAGGACCCTGTAATGACATTAACTACGATCCCTTGATCTTGCCTGATGGCATTGCCGCGTCTGATGACCCGATACTTAACGCACGCTCATCGGCTTATGCCAAATCTTACAATCTGCGTACGCATGAACAGGCACAACAAGCAGGAGAGCATTTATGAAACAGGTTGCTTACTTTCATCCGGCTCTGCGCGTCCTTCACTGGCTGATGGCCGCTGCGATCCTCAGTATGTTATTTATCGGCGTGGCGATGGTCTCGACCGTATCCTCCTTGCACAGCCTGTTGGTGTCGATCCACAAGCCTCTGGGGGTGATGATATTGCTCCTGGTTATCGTTCGCTTGTGGGTGCGATTCACCACGCCTACTCCCTCTTTGCCCGCCACCATCCCTGCCTGGCAGCGTGGCATTGCCCACCTTTCGCACTGGGTACTCTATCTGATGATGTTGGTCCAACCGTTAATAGGTTGGGCCATGCTTTCAGCTGCAGGATATCCCGTCACCCTTGGTTACGGGATCGTCCTGCCCCCCATCCTGGGAGTCAATAATGACTGGTATGCGGAACTACGGCCTCTTCACACCTGGGTGGCTCTGGCATTATTCGCGACAGTGATGCTTCACCTGGCGGCTGCGTTGCTACATGCTTTCGTGCTACGTGACGGCGTGTTCAACAGCATGACTGGCATCCGTAAACCGTAAGCTCACGTTGCGGCCGTCCCGGGATCCGCAAGCAACACATCGGCAATATCCAGCATGACACGCAGGCGGTCCATATGCCGGAGGTCAGAGTGATAACCCACCCATATATTTTTGGATGGCGGTGGCTCTGGCATGCTGATGGGTTGCAAACCGGTGATGGCATCGCCAAGCGGCCGCGGCAGCACGGCAATCCCCATCCCCCGCTGGCACATCTGCGCCTGTACGGCCCGGCTGGTACTGGTAAACACACGCCGTGACTGAGGGAACCTGTCGAGCAGCCAGGCGACGTCAGAGAAATGGGATTGCGCCGTATTCATCAGAATAAGCCCCACTGCAGCCGGGTCGTGTTGCGCGATCCCGGCCATATCCGGCGTTCCATACAGCGCATAGGGAATGGTCATCAGGCGGCGCTGGACAATATCCGGTTCGGTAAAGGGCACGATGCGAAACGCGATGTCGGCATCACGGCGCGACAGATTAAGCAAACGGTAACTCGCGATTATCTCCGGTACAATCGCTGGATGGCGGCGCGTCAACTCGCTCAGAACCGGCGCCAGAACATAGTTAGCAAACCACTCAGCGCAAGATATCCGCAGTATCCCTTCGAGACGTTCGTGATTCCCTGCCAGGCGTCGCTCCATCGCCAGTGCGGAGTTTTCGACCGCCTCTGCCAGCTTCAACACTCTGTCACCAGCATCCGTCAGCACCAGCCCTTCCTTTGTCCGGCGAAACAGTGCCTGCTGCGCCTCAGCCTCAAGCGCCTTTATCCGCCGACCCACCGTCGGATGGCTTACGCCAAGGCTACGGGCCGCCTCCCCGAAAGACCCCTTACGCATGACAGCAAGAAACACCCGGACGTCGCCCCATTCCATGCCATTGCCTCGCCGTTCAAAAATGAACATCGAATATACAAAATCGTCAGTTCTAAAACAACTTTGTCGATATCACTATAGCCTCCTCAACCATACCGCTCAGGGCGACAATTCCAGGAGGCTTAGATATGAACAAATTAAAAGACAAAGTGGCCATTGTGACCGGTGGATCCAGTGGGATCGGAGCAGGTATTGCCCGTCAGCTGGCGGCTGACGGCGCGAGGGTCATCGTCAACTACGCGTCAAACAGAAGCAGTGCAGATAAGGTTGTTGCAGATATTGAAGCTGCCGGAGGACGGGCCGTGGCGGTAGCGGCAGATGTCACCAATCCATCCGAGGTCGAGGCGCTGGTTAACTCAGCCATTGGCAACTTCGGGCGCCTCGACATTGTAGTGAACAACGCCGGTATCTATCAGTTCGCCAGGATTGAAAATAGTACGGAAGCACTCTATCGCAGGCAGTTTGACATCAATGTTCTCGGCCCGCTGCTGTTGGTTGGCGCCGCCACCCCGCATCTGGGTAAGGGCAGCAGCATAATCAACATCAGTTCGTTCGTCACTCGCGTCGCTATCCCCGAGAGCGCCATCTACAGCGGCACCAAAGGCGCAATTGACGCCATTACCAGTGTACTCTCACGAGAACTCGGCCCACGAGGAATCCGCGTCAACGCGGTCAACCCAGGACTTATCGAAACGGAAGGTAGCCATATTTCGGGCGCAATGAACTCGGATTTTCAGATATGGAATGAAAAGCAGACGCCGCTTGGACGCATCGGCCAGGTGCAGGATGTTGCTCCAATTGTCGCATTTCTTGCATCAGACGACGCGGGGTGGGTCACCGGCGAGGTGATTCTGGCCTCTGGCGGCATGCGCTGATCCCCCCCTCACGACAGCCGTTTCTTACCGAGGACGGCGGCCATTCACTATGGAGTGTACAATGTCGACACCTACCATCATGCAAGCCGAGCCGCGTCGCTGGGCAATGTTTGTCATCCTGCTGGTCGGCGCGTTTTTGCCGCCGCTCGATTTTTTTATAGTCAATGTTGCGCTGCCTGCCATTCAGGGTGAGCTGGGTGCCTCATCCTCCGCTGAACAACTGGTCATTTCATCCTATGCTGCCGTGTACGCGGTCACATTAATTACCGGCGGCCGCCTGGGTGATATATATGGTCGTGGAAAGATGTTCTTTCTTGGGCTGGTCGGTTTTGCTGCCGCATCGCTGCTGTGCGGTTTAGCCTGGTCACCATGGGTACTGATTACCGGACGGGTGTTACAGGGAGCCACGGCCGCGATTATGGCACCCCAGGCGCTGGCTTCCGTACAGGCTATTTTCCCGGAGGCGGAAAAACCGCTAGCACTGAGTATCTATGGCGCAGTATTTGGTCTGGCGTCGGTTATCGGGCAGGTGTTGGGCGGCATTCTCATTTCAGTGAACCTGTTTCACCTGGGATGGCGAGCTATTTTTCTCGTTAACCTGCCGGTGGCGCTGCTGGTCATTCTCTGTGGCCTGCCGCTGGTAAAAGAGACACGGGCGCAATCTGCTCAGAAACTCGACCCGGTCGGTATGCTGCTGGCAACCGTCATGCTGAGCACGCTGATTGTGCCACTGATTGAAGGCCGTGAGGCGGGATGGCCCTGGTGGACATGGCTGTCATTTTTGGCCTTCCCGTTACTGGTCTCATTGTTATGGCGTTATGAACGTCGCCTTAGCCAGCATGGCGGTTCTCCGCTGCTTAATCCGACGGTGTTACGTGCCCCAGGCCTGGGCCAGGGACTGGCGATCGTTTTGCTGTTTTATTCCATCGGCGCCTTTTTTCTGTTGTTTTCTGTCTATCTCCAGGACGCGCTACATTTAAACGCCCTGAACGCGGGCCTGATTTTTCTGCCTTTTGGCGTCGGCTTTCTTATCGGTCCGTTGCTGACCCCTTTCCTGAGACGTTTTGCCGGAAATTATCTGAGTGCAATAGGGATGGGATGCGAGACTTCCGGGCTAGCAGGCCTTGCAGGGTTGATTGCCAACGCAATGACGGGCACGTCTCCGCCCATGCTGCCTCTCGCGCTACTGCTCTTTGTCACCGGACTTGGCCAGGGACTGGCGATGCCTACGCTGGTGCGGATGGTGACAGGCCGCGTTGCGCCAGAGTTTTCAGGGATGATTGCCGGCGTGACCAGCTCGACGCTCCAGATCAGCACGGCGCTAAGCGTCGCCATCATCGGCGGCATTTTTTACAGCATGTTGGAAAACGGGAGAAGTGGCGCAAACATCACGCATGCCTTTATCGTCGCCCTGCTAACGATGGCGGTATGTCTCGCCATGGGCGCCGGGCTAAGTATCCGGCTTATCAGACGCTCCACCGGTTTATTTTCAACTGCGGCCCGTCTTCCTGGCAGCAAAAGCAACGGGCAGGTGGCTGATTGAATGCGCGATGCTCAAACAGCCTCCCTGACCGCAGAGATAGTTTAAGCTTGTTTAACCGTATTTTTGGACATCACCGCTTCGAGCACGCTGTCATTTTTAAATCATCCATTTGAGAAAAATCATGAAAAAGTCGATAGTTCCTGAAGAGTTTCAACATTACTTTAATGACTGGCACTTCTCCCCCATCATCGAATCAGATGGCACAGTGTACCTTTCAGGCGTTACCGCCGCGCGTAAAGACAAACCGATTAGTCAGCATCCTGAAGAACAATTTCATGATGCTTTTTATAAGCTGGGGGTTTATTTAGAAGCTGCCGGATTAACTTATGAAAACATACTTGAAATGACGACTTTTCATATTGACCTAAAAAAACATATAGACCTTTTTTCTAAGGTAAAAGATAGGTATATAAAAGCGCCATACCCGGCATGGACCGCCATCGGTGTATCAGAGTTCATTCCAGAAAATGCCCTTGTGGAAATGCGGATTGTGGCAAAAATGGAAGCTCTGTAACCCGATAATGGTGATGCATTTCTGATCAGAGCTCAGCGGGCTGGCCTGGCGCCAGCCCGCTCGGTTTACAGCACCTTGCTGAGGAACGCGGCGGTGCGTGGGTTGGTCGGCGCGCTAAAGATCTGCCCCGGCTTGCCCTCTTCCTGAATCACGCCCTGGTCGATGAAGATCACCCGGTCGGCCACTTCGCGGGCAAAGCCCATTTCGTGGGTCACGATCACCATGGTCATCCCCTCGCTGGCGAGGTTTTTCATCACCTCCAGCACGTCGCCCACCAGCTCCGGATCCAGCGCCGAGGTGGGCTCATCGAACAGCATAATCGACGGCTTCATCGCCAGCGCGCGGGCAATCGCGACGCGCTGCTGCTGGCCGCCGGACAGACTCGAGGGCCAGGCGTCGCGCTTATCGCTTAAGCCCACCTTCGCCAGCAAGGCTTCCGCCAGGTCGACCGCCTGCTGGCGCGGCATATTGCGCAGATTCATCGGCGCCATAATCAGGTTTTCCAGCACCGTCATGTGCGGGAACAGATTAAAGCGCTGGAACACCATGCCGACGCTTTCGCGCATCTTGTTGAGGTCGGTAGTGCGGTCGTGGGCGGCAAAGCCGTTGACCACCACCTCGCCTTCGCTGACCGTCTCGAGGGCGTTCATACAGCGCAGAAAGGTACTTTTCCCCGATCCGGAGGGGCCAATGATGCACACCACTTCCTGCGGTTTAATGTCGCAGCTGATGCCGCGCAGCACGTGGCTGTCGCCGAAGCGCTTATGTAAGTTATTAATGTGAATCACTTTTGCCAAACCTCTTTTCCAGACGGTTAACCAGCTGCGCCAGCAGGAAGGTGATCACCCAGTAGACCAGGGAGATGGTCAGGTAGGGTTCCCAGTAGGTGGCGTAGGCGCCGGAGACGGTGCGCGCGGCGTAGGCCAGATCGGCCAGGCCTATCGCCGAGGCCAGCGACGAGTCTTTGACTATGGCGATGGCGTTGTTGCCCAGCGGCGGCAGAATGCGGCGAAACGCCTGGGGCAGGATCACCTTGCGCATGGTTTTCCACCACGGCATGCCCAGCGCGCGGGAGGCCTCCATCTGCCCTTTGTCGATCGACTGGATGCCGGCGCGGAAAATCTCCGACACATAGGCGCCAGCGTTAAGGGTGATCGCCACAATGCAGGAGAGGAACGCCCCGTAGCTGGCGCGCAGCTCGCGGGCAAAGTCGGCGCTCATCAGGCCGCTGGTCACCAGCAGGCCGTCGCGCGGGTTAATAAACAGCGGCACCAGCGCAAAGTGCACCACCATGATCTGCACGAACAGCGGCGTACCGCGGAAGGCGCTAACGTAAAAGCGCACCGGAAACTGCACCAGGTAGCGGAGAATATATTTCCATGGCCCGTGCTCGGCCTTCGCCATCCGTCCGAGACCGAGGGTTAACCCCCACAGCGTCCCGAGGATCACGCAGATAATGGTACATTTAATCGTCATCAGGGCGCCGTCCACAAACAGCGGGCCGTACTCCTCGATGATCTCCCAACGGAATCCCGTCATAGTCCTTCCCTAAAAAATACGGCTATCGCCTGGGCGATAGCCGTGGTCACTGAAAAAGGTGGGTTATTGCGCTGGCAGCGTCGGCACGTTGTCGTCGAACCAGGTTTTATAGATTTTGGCGTAAGTTCCGTCGGCAACAATCTTCTGCAGACCGGCGTTGATTTTGCCCAGCAGTTCGCTGTTGCCTTTCGCCACTGCGATACCGAAATACTGGCGTTCAAATTTGGCATCCGGCACCAGCTTGAACTGCTTCTCCGGGTGCTGTTTGATGTAGTACTTCACCACCCCGACGTCACCCACCGCGGCGCTGACGCCGTCCTCGAACAGCTCCTGGAGCATCAGCGGGGTATTGTCGAAGCGCTTGATCGCCGTGCTGTTTTTGCCCAGTACCTCAGAGACCACGATATCGCCGGTGCTGGAGTTCACCACCCCGACCTTCTCGTTTTTCAGGGCCGCGAGGGAATCGACCTGCGAATCCTGGGCGACGACGATAGACTGCTCGGCCGGGAAGTACGGCGCGGAGAAATCGACCATCTGTTTGCGTTTATCGGTGATGGTGATCCCGGAGATAATGATGTCGCGGTCGCCGGTGTTCAGCGTGGCGAAGATACCTTCCCATGGGGTATTGACCAGTTTGACGTCAAAGCCTTCGGCTTTGGCGATGGCTTTGATGATGTCGATATCAAAACCTTCCAGCTGTTTCTGGCTGTTTTCAAATTCAAATGGCCGGTAGGTGCCGCCGGAGCCGACGGTGTAGGTTTCCGCAGCCGCCTGTCCGGCTGCCGTCAGCGCGGCCATCATGAAACACGCTTTGAGCAAATTCTTAACCATGAGATATCCTTTTTATGCATTTATTTTGCATAAAAATACACACACTTACTTTTGTATGCAACCGGAAACCTTCCCGCTGGTGAATTATCTTATCAACTGGCCCGTTTACCGCCGGATTTACCGATGGCCCGGTGCAGGTCGTTGATTCGCTTCAGGGATTTCACCGTTTTTTGTGGCGTGGTCGAGGCCACCGACAGGACAATCATCTCCAGACAGACCAGCACCGTGCCGTGCAGCGGCATCCGGCTACTGTCCCCGCCGCGCGGGACGTCGATCACCACCTGCGCCTCCTGGCTGAAGCGCGAGTCCACCGCCTGGGTCAGCAGGATGGTCGGAATTCCCAGCCGCTTCGCCTCGCGCAGGGTGGTCATCCCTTCGCGATGGGGGGATTTTTGCCCCATCATGATCAGCACATCGCCGCGCTGCAGGCCGATAAGCTGTTCGGCGAGGCTAAAGCCCGTGCGGTTCATCACGTAAGCCGGCAGGCCAATGCGGCTGAACAGCCGGGCGGTGTACTCGGCGAGGATCCCCGAGGCGCCGATGCCGAAAATCCCCACCTGGCGCGCGTCGCTGAGCAACGCCACCGCCTGGGCCACCGCCGCGCGGTTGTCGGCCCGCGACAGGACCTCGCAGACCCGCTGGTGCCCTTCAAGCACAAAATCAATACTGGAATTGACGTCGCTGGCGAGAGCGGTGACCGTCGAGCGCATCTTTTCCGCCGAGGTGACCGAGGTACCGAACCAGCGCTCCATAGTCTGCTTAAGCTCGCGCAGCCCGGCGAAGCCCAGCGCCTGGATGGCGCGCACCACCGTGGCGTCAGAGGTCTGGGTCGCGGTGGCGATCTCCATCGCCGTCTGCTCCAGCACCACCTCGCGGTTGTCGTTGATATAGCTGACCACGGCCCGCAGGCGGGGAGAGAGCTGATGCGCCCGGGCGCGATAGCGTTCGCCGAACAGGTCGACCCGCCCCTTCTCTTTTTTTACCGCGCTTTTCATTTGGCCTCCGCCGGGATCGGCCTGCCGGCAATATGCGACTGCACCTGGGCCACCATCAGAGAGAGCGCGGCGTAGGAGTTGGAGATCACCTCCTCCCGCGGCAGCAAAATATAGCGCCCGGTGCGGCAGGCGCGCATAAAGTCGCACCAGCCGGGCATCACGCCTTCCATCGCCTGCAGCTCATCCTGCGGCTTACCGCCGGTATCCGACCGCCAGGTGGCGAAGACAAAATCGGCGTCCAGCTCCGGCAGTTGTTCCGCGCTGACGTCAATTCGCTGGCCGTCGGGGATCCGCTCAATCAACGGCGGAAAGCGGAACCCGGCCTCGTGCAGCACCCGGCCCAGCGCGTGGTAAGAATGATGCACCGTGACCTTGCCGTTGTTCGCCTGGATCACCGAGACGCTGTATTGCGACGGGTTAACCATCGCTTTCAGCTGCTTGATTTGCTCCTGATAGCGGCGCTCGAGGATCGCCAGCCGCGGCTGGGTGCCGGTCAGCTGCGCCAGCTTGCGGTAAATCTCCGGGGCGCTGCCCTGCAGATGGTCGATGCTCACCGTCGGGGCAATCTTCTCCAGCTGCTCCACCGACACGTGACGGCTGGGCTCGGTGATGATCAGATCCGGCCTGGCGGCGGCCACCGCTTCCAGATCGATATCGGCGGTGCCAATAAAGCGGATATCGCTATTGTCGAAATCGACGCCGGTGAGCTGGGCGCTGGAGCGCAGATAGTGGCTGCCGTCCGGCCGCGTCCGGCCGTGGCTGGCGATGGGCGGCGCCCCGAGCTCAATCAGCGGAATGGTAATGTCGAGATCGTGCATCGAAACGATACGCTGCGGATGGAGCGGGACGGTGACCGTGCGGCCTAAATCATCGGTAAAAGTCTGAGTTTGTGGGTCGGCGGCGCTGACGGCCCCCGTCAGCAACAGCAGCAATGAGACGAACCAACGCATAATACCTTCCTGGTTAAAGGGCATCGCGGCGACGCCAGAGCAAGACAACAAAAAACGGGCAGCCCACCAGGGCAATAACAATCCCCGCCGGGATCTGCAGCGGCGCAAACGCCAGCCGGCCAAGGGTATCGGTCACCAGCACCAGCAAGGCGCCAATCAGCGCGCTTCCGCTCAGCAGCGATACCTGGCCGCCGCGCAGCACAAAACGCGCCATATGCGGCGCCATCAGGCCAACAAAGCCCAGGCTGCCGACACAGGAGACACTGGCCGAGGTCAGCAGCACCGGGGCGAAAAAGCGCAGCAGCGTGAGCTGCTGCAGACGCACCCCAAGGCCGATGGCGGTCCGGTCGCCCAGCAGCGCCGCGTCCGCCGCCCGGGCGGTACAGAACAGGATGATGGCCCCGGGCAGCGCCCAGCAAAAGGCCACCGCCAGCAGAGGCCAGGTGGCGGCCTGCAGGCTGCCCGCCAGCCAGATCATCGCCGTCTGCACGTCGCGAACGTCGGCGGTGGTCATAAAGATGCCGACCGCCGCCGCCAGGGTCCATGAGACGCCAACGCCAATTAAAATAAAGCGCGGTCGCGAGCAATCGCGCGCCAGCGTCAGGACCAGCAGGGCCACCGCCACGCCGCCGACCATTCCCGCCAGCGGCCGCCAGACCAGGCCTACCGCCGGGAAAAACAGCACCAGCGCCAGGACCACGATGCTGGCCCCCTCTTTGACGCCGATCAGCCCCGGGTCGGCCAGCCCGTTGCGGGTGATGCTCTGCATCGCCGCGCCGGCCAGCCCCAGCATAGCCCCGCACAGCAGCGCCATCAGGATCCGCGGCAGGCGGATATCAAACAGAATAAAGCGCGGCTGCTCGCCAATCTCCTGCGGCGCCAGCAGGGCCCGCGCCAGCGTCGACGCGGGCAGCGGATAGCTGCCGCGGCTGAGGCTGTACAGCCCCAGCGCCAGCAGCATCAGCAGCATTAAGGCGGCAATGTTAAGCGCCGCCGGGCGCAGCAGCAGCTGGCGGGAAGCGAAAACCAGCGGCCGAAAGCCGGCCCGATGGACGGCGCGCATCATTTAAAAAACCTCGCGGCGATAAAGATAAACAGCGGCGCGCCCACCAGGGCGGTCATCGCCCCGGTGGCCAGCTCCTGAGGGGCGACCAGCGTCCGGGCGGCGATATCCGCCAGGAGCAGCACCAGCGCCCCCACCGGCGCCGCCAGGGGCAGCGCCAGGCGGATATCTTCCGTCACCAGACGACGCACCACGTGCGGCACCACCAGTCCGACGAAGCCGATCGGCCCGGCCACCGCCACCGCCGCGCCGCAGAGCAGCGCAATCGCCAGCAGGCCCAGCAGCCGGGTCTGGACGAGGTTCACGCCGAGGCCCAGCGCTACCTTATCCCCCAGCGCCAGCACGTTGAGGCGCGGGGCAAGGAACAGCGCAACGCCAAGGCCGATCAGCGCCGGGATCAGCGCCGTCCGCAGCGTGCTCCAGTTCAGCCCGGCCAGATCGCCCGCCAGCCAGGTGCGCATCGCCAGCAGCGTTTGTTCATCGAGAATTAATATCGCCGCCGTCACCGCCGACGCAAACGCCGACAGCGCTACCCCGCACAGCGTGATGCGCAGCGGCGTCGCTCCGCCGCGACCGGCAGAGGCCAGCGCCATCACCCCGCCGAACAGCAGCGCCGCGCCGCAGGCGGCCGTCAGCGGCCGCGCGGCGGGGAAAGCGCCGAAGGAGAGCCCCAGCGCAGAGGTCGCCACCACCGCCAGCGACGCGCCGGCGTTAAGGCCGAGGATATGCGGCTCGCCCAGCGGGTTGCGGATCACCGTCTGCAGCAGCAGCCCGGCGACGCCGAGCGCCGCGCCGGTCAGCAGCGCCGCCGCCAGCCGCACCAGGCGCAGTTCGACGATTATCCGCTGATCGAAGTTACGCGGGTTGTACTCCAGCAGCGCCTGCAGCACCGTCTGCGGGGCGATCCAGCGGGCGCCCAGGCCAAGATGCACCAGCGAGCCGGCAATAAGCAGCAGCGTAAGCAGGAGCAGCGCCAGCCGGGGACGGGCGCGCCGCCGCGCGGGATGCAGGCTAACCACGCTCATTGTGCCGCCGCCTGGCGGGCGCGAAACGGCATAAAGAACGGTTTGCCGGTTTGCGGGTTAATCGACATCTGCACGTCAACGTCAAACACGCGTTTAATCAGCTCAGGGCTACAGACTTCACCGTCGCTAATCGTGCCGGCGATGCGCCCCTGTTTAAGGAATACCAGCAGATCGGCATAGTTGACGGCAAAGTTAAGGTCATGGAGCACCGTCACCACCGTGCGGCCATGCTCGCGGGTCAGGGTCTGGAGCAGTTCGAGAATATCGACCTGATAGCGCAGGTCGAGCCAGGTGGTCGGTTCATCCAGCAGAATCGTGGCCGTTTGCTGGGCCAGCGCCATGGCGATCCAGCAGCGCTGACGCTGGCCGCCGGAGAGGCTGTCCACCGGCAGATGAGCGAACTCGCGGGTGCCCGTTAAGCGCAGCGCCTCTTCCACCGCCAGCTCATCGGCGTCGGACCACTGGCGCATCAGCCCCTGCCACGGGAAGCGACCGCGCGAGACCAGTTCGAAAACCGTTAACCCTTCCGGCGTCAGCGGCGATTGCGGCAGGATGCCGAGCTGGCGCGAGACGGCCTTCGTCGGCATCTGATGAATGGCTTGCCCGTCCAGACGCACGCAGCCGCCGAGCGGTTTCAGCATCCTGGCGATGGTCGACAGCAGCGTGGATTTGCCGGATCCGTTCGCCCCGGCCAGCACCGTCATTTTGCCGGTGGGGATGGTCAGGTTGATGTCGTCAACGATCAGGGTCTGGCCGTAGCCGGCCGACAGGGCATCCAGTACGATCCCCTGCTCTGCAGGTTTCACCCGCTGTGGCATAACTCGCTCCTGCGCCGCAGCGTTCCAGGCGATGGCTGGACATTCTGCAGTCAAATCAAAATAAATCTCATTCTCTTTTGATCATGACGGGGATGAATGTAGTAGTCAATAGTCGCCATCGTCTTCAGGCGCGGACGATGACTACAGCGAGGCCGCGCCAACGCAATAGAATTAAAATAAAATAATATCAAATAGATAACCACAGGATATTCCCTGATGGAGGTGTTTAAAACGCCCTGCTCTCCGCTGCTGATTTTTTATCTTGCATAACGTTTACTACTACATTCCTTCATGGTTGAATGATTCTCAATTACACACATAAAGGCGCGTTCAGACGCTAAATCGCGTGTTTTTATTATTCAGGGCAATGATTTTATTGGCTTTATCTGACCGCAAAGGCAGATTCGTTCACGAGAAAAAGATAATGACTCAACCCCATGTCGCCTTCACCTCGTTGCAAGGGCGGGCGCTTTTTTCGCTTCTTTTTTTAGCCTCACCGGGATTAATGGCCGCGGAAAATAACGCGGCGAAAGGTAACAACGACGCGGAAGAGACCATCACCGTGGTGGCCGACGGCGCCCAGCAGAGCGCCACCAGCGGCTATCAACCGCTCAGCTCCTCTACCGCGACGCTGACCGCGATGCCGCTGCTGGATATTCCGCAGGTGGTGAATACCGTCAGCGATCGGGTTCTCGAAGATCAGCACGCCACCTCGCTCGACGAGGCGCTGTATAACGTCGCCAACGTGGTGCAAACCAACACCCTCGGCGGCACCCAGGACGCCTTTACCCGCCGCGGCTTCGGCGCTAACCGCGACGGCTCGATCATGACCAACGGCCTGCGCACCGTTCTGCCGCGCAGCTTTAACGCCGCCACCGAACGGGTGGAAGTCCTGAAGGGGCCAGCTTCAACGCTGTACGGCATTCTCGACCCCGGCGGGTTGATCAACGTCATCACCAAACGGCCGGAGCGCCAGTTCTCCGGTTCGGTTTCCGCGACGTCCACCAGCTTTGGCGGCGGTACCGGCAGCGTCGACGTCACCGGCCCCATCGAAGGCACAAATCTGGCGTACCGGCTGATTGGGGAATATCAGAATGAAGATTACTGGCGCAATTTCGGTAAAAACAAAAGCCGCTTTATCGCCCCTTCCCTGACCTGGTTTGGCGACCGGGCGACGGTGACCGCGTCCTATTCGCACCGCGACTACAGCGCGCCCTTTGACCGCGGCACTATTTTCGATCTGAATACCGGCCATGCGGTGAACGTCGATCGCAAAACCCGCTTCGATGAAGCGTTTAATATTACCGATGGCTATTCCGACCTCGCCCAGCTCAACGCCGAGTATCGCCTGAACGACGCCTGGACCGCGCGCGTCGATTACAGCTACAGCCAGGATCACTATAACGATAACCAGGCGCGAGTAATGGCTTATGATTCGGCGACCGGCAACCTGACCCGTCGGGTCGATGGTACTCATGGCTCCACGCAGAAGATGCACTCGACCCGCGCCGACCTGCAGGGCAACGTGGTGGTGGGCGGCTTTTATAACGAACTGCTGACTGGCGTCGCCTATGAGAATTACGATCTGCTGCGCACCGATATGCTGCGCTGCAAGAACGTGAAAGGCTTTAATATCTATCATCCGGTCTACGGCACCCTCGACACCTGCAATACCGTCTCCGCGTCCGACAGCGATCAGCGGATCCAGCAGGAGAGCTATGCCGCTTACGTGCAGGACGCGCTGTACCTGACCGACAACTGGATCGCCGTCGCCGGCGTGCGCTACCAGTATTACACCCAGTACGCCGGTAAAGGCCGACCGTTTAACGTCAATACCGACAGCCGCGATGAGAAATGGACGCCGAAAGCCGGCCTGGTCTACAAAGTGACGCCGAACGTGTCGCTGTTCGCCAATGTCGCCCAGTCGTTTATGCCGCAGTCGTCGATCGCCAGCTATATCGGCGAGCTACCGCCGGAAGAGTCCACCTCCTACGAAGTCGGCGCCAAATTCGACCTGCTGGAGGGCATTACCGCCAATATCGCGCTGTTTGATATTCATAAGCGCAATGTGCTGTACACCGAGAGCATTGGCGATGAGACGGTGGCCAAAACCGCGGGCAAGGTGCGTTCCCAGGGCGTGGAAGTGGATCTGGCGGGGTCCATCACCGATAACCTCAGCGTGATCGCCAGCTACGGCTACACCGACGCCAAAGTGCTGGAAGATCCGGATTACGCCGGGAAACCGCTGCCGAACGTACCGAAACACACCGGTTCGCTGTTCCTGACCTATGACATTCATAACGTCTACAACAGCAACACCCTGACGGTGGGCGGCGGCGGCCATGCGCTCAGCAAGCGCTCCGGCACCAACGGCGCGGATTATTATCTACCGGGCTATGCGGTGGCGGACGTGTTCGCCGCCTATAAGATGAAGCTGCAGTATCCGGTGACGCTGCAGGTGAATGTGAAGAATCTGTTTGATAAGACCTATTACACCTCTTCCATCGGCACCAATAACCTCGGCAATCAGATTGGCGATCCGCGTGAGGTACAGTTCACGGTGAAGATGGATTTTTAATCTTTCTCATGGCGCCGGATGCCCATTGCCGGGCGGCGCTGCGCTTGCACCGGCCTGCGGTCCTTCCCCTTCCTCTCGTACTCGCAGGCCCGGTAAGGCGCAGCCGCCACCGGGGAGTGCGTTTACCCTACCAGTCCTCCTCCTGGCCGAGGATGCGCAATATATCCTGACGATGCTGCAGCAGCTGCGGGTTATCGCGGTGGCGGGGAAAGGCCAGCGGCAGCGCGAACTCGGCGATAATCCGCCCCGGACGCGGCGACATCACCAGCACCCGCTCGCACAGCAGCAGCGCCTCTTCGATATCGTGAGTCACCAGCAGGCTGGTATACCCCTGCTGCTGCCAGAGGGCGATCAGCTCCCGCTGCATGCTGATGCGGGTCAGCGAGTCCAGCTTGCCCAGCGGCTCGTCGAGCAGCAGCAGGCGCGGCTCGTTCAACAGCGCGCGCGCCAGCGCGGCGCGCTGCGCCATCCCCCCTGACAGCTGCCGCGGCCACGCTTCGCTGAAGGCCTGCAGCCCGATGCGGTCAATCAGCGCGTCGGCCTTTGCTTCCAGCCCTCTTTTGCCCTGCGCCTGCGGGCCCAGCAGCACGTTCTGCCGCACCGTCAGCCAGGGATAGAGCGTCGGGTCCTGAAACACCAGTATGCGCTCCGGCCCCGGAGCGCCGAGCGGCGCGCCGTCGAAGCGCATCTGTCCGTTCTGCGGCGCTTCCAGCCCGGCCAGCAGCCGCAGCAGGGTGGATTTACCGCAGCCGGAAGGGCCCAGCAGCGCCACGCTTTCCCCTGGCCGCAGCTGCAGGCTGATATTCTCCAGCACTGGCACCGCCTGTTTGCCGAGCGTAAACGCGTGATGAAGATAGCTTATCGATACCGCCGCGCCGCGCGCTATCGTCTGCGAACCTGACGTCGCGGTTACCATTGCATCCCTCCCCGCTGCCAGCTCAGCAGCTTATCGCGCAGCATAAATAATCCGCTGATCAGGCCGGAGCACAGCAAGGCCATCACCAGCAGCGCGGCGTACATATTGGGATAGGCCGCCCAGCCCTGGGCCCACTGGAGGTAAAAGCCGATCCCCGACTTCACCCCCACCATTTCAGCCACAATCAGCACCGAAAACGACGCGCCAAGCCCCATAAACAGGCCGACAAAGACGTTCGGCAGCGCGGCGGGGACCGCTACCCGCAGGATCAGGAAACGCTGGCTGGCGCCGAGCGTCCGCGCCACGTCGTACCACGCCCTGTCAATGCCGATGACCCCGGACCAGGTCAGCACCGTGACCGGGAACCAGGTGCTCAGCGCAATCAAAAACACGCTGGCGCCGAAGCTTGACGGAAAGATAAACAGGCTCAGCGGCAGCAGCGCGGTGGACGGCACCGGCCCCAGCAGGCGTAACACCGGATGGACCCAGTAGCCTATCCGTTGCGACCAGCCAATGGCCAGACCGGTGACGAACCCGCTGCTGGTGCCGAGCAGCACCCCAAGCCCCAGCAGCCCCAGGGAGTGCAGCAGGCTGTCGAGCAGACGCGGCCAGTCGTCGTGCAGCACCTCGATCAGCGCCTGCGGCGGCGCGAAAAACGGCACCGGCAGCACGCCGCTCTTGGCGGTCAGCCCTTCCCAGGCAGCGAACAGCACCGGCAGCAGCGCCAGCCACTTGCCGGCATGCAGCACGCGCGCGCCGCGCGCTCGCCAGTAGCGATAGCTCAGCGCCAGCAGCAGCAAGCCGCCGCCGAAGGCGAACTGCGCCAGCGCCCAGCCCTCGCTAAACGGCCAGCGCCGCCCGGCATCGGGCCAGGCCAGGGTGAACAGGCCGCCCATCAGCCACAGCGCGGCGGCCAGCAGCCCTTCTCCCCACAGCGGCGTGCGGCCGGTTGGGCGCGCCAGCGCCTGCTCAGGCGAATACGTTGGCATAGATACTCTCCGCAAACTGATGGGGATCGGTGCCCGGTTTGATCACCTGCACCCGCTGCAGGTCGACCGCATACTGCGTCAGCTCTTTCACGAACGCCTCACCCACCGCGTGGTGGCCGTGCCCCTGTCCGTGCAGAATGCCGCTTACCTCCGCTTCACTGGTGTTGAGCGCATGGGCGAGGAAAGATTGCGCCACGCTTTCCGGATGTTCGGCGGCATAGCTGTGCGCTTCAAGGATTGCCTGGGTGAGCGCCGCGGCGGCCGGTTTATGGTCCCGCGCCAGGCTCCCGCTCACCCCCAGCACGCAGCAGCTCAGATTGGCATAGTCCCCGGTCATATTGCTGGCGATCAGCTGATACTTGCCGGTCTCCAGCAGCCGATAGCTGAACGGCTCGCTGCCGCTGATGGCGGCGATCTCGCGCTTATCCAGCGCCACGCTGAGCAGATCCGCCGGGTAGACTTTCCACTGCACGTCGCTTATCGGATCGATACCGTGGCGCTTAAGCAGGATGGCGAAGAAGTTTTTATCCGGCCCGGCCATGTCGGTGACGCCGATGGTTTGCCCTTTCAGGCTCTCAAGGCCGTTGAACGGCGACGCTTTGGCCGTCAGCAGGTTCAGACAGCCGCCATGGGTCCCGGCGGTGAGCTTGACGTCAAAGCCCTGCTCCAGCGCCTTCAGCCAGCGCAGCGCCATCCCCACCCCGGCGTCGGCCTTGCCGGTAGCGATCGCCTCCAGCAGCACATCGGTGGAGTTGCCGAAGTTAACAAACTCAACGTCGAGGTTATATTTACTGAAAATCTTCTGCTGCTCGGCGACGGCGACCGGCGCGAGGCAAACCGCGCTTTTGTTGATCGCCAGCTTGATCTTGTACGGCTGCGGCAGGCGCAGCGCCGGATGAGCATCGCCGCTGGCCATCTCCGCCATATCGTGAGCCCACAGCGGCAGGGAAACCCCGGCCAGCGCCAGGCCACCGCTTAGCTTTAAAAAACGACGACGGGAAAAAGCGGACGGGGTCATGGCGTTACCTCCGCGTGGGCCGGCCCGGCGGGCACGCTAAAGCTGGGGTCAAAGGTCGGCTTCACGTCCAGCCGGGTGCGGATCAGGCCGTTGGCGAGATAAAAGTCCGCCGTCGCCTGCTGCTGGGTCACCGTTTCCTCCGCCAGCGACTGCCACTGCGACTGGCGGTTGGCAAACTGCGCGCGGGCGATCTCCGCCGGGAAGCGGATGATCTCCCCCAGCGTTTTGCCGTAGCTGTCGAGATTGGCGTAGGCCCAGCGTTCGGCGCCGGCCAGGCGCTGGAGATAATCCTGCAGCGCGGCGCGCTTTTGCGGATCGTTAAGCGCTGAATCCGTTGCCGCAAGGAAGGTATTCCCCGGCAGCAGCCCTTTGCCGCTCACCAGGATCTGCCCCTCGTTGGTCTTCACCATCTGGGTGGTGTAGGGCTCCCAGGTCGCCCAGGCGTCCACCGAACCGTTAAGCAGCGCCACTTTGGCGTCCACCGGACCGAGGAACACCCACTGCACCTCCTTCGGTGAAATCCCCGCCTGCTCGAGCGCTTTCAGCGCCACGAAATGGCCAATCGACCCTTTGCCGGTGGCAATGCGCTTGCCTTTTAACCCGGCGGCGGTTTTTATCGCGCTGCCGGGAGAAACCAGCACCGCGGTCCCCGCCGGGTTGCTTTTGTCCACGGCGATCGCTTTCACCGGCGCGCCGTTAGCCAGGGCGAAGAGCAGCGGCGCATCGCCGATGATCCCCGCGTCCACCGCGCCAGCGTTAAGGGCTTCCGCCAGCGGCGCGGCGGCCGGAAATTCGGCCCACTTAATGTCGTAGGGGAGGTTTTGCAGGGCGTTGGCCGCCTCCAGCTGCGAACGCATGCCGCCTTTTTGATCGGCGATGCGCAGGGTAAGCCGCTCCTGCGCCGTCGCGTAACCGCCCAGCGCCAGCAGCATCAGCGCTGCCGCCACCCGGCCTGAGAATGATAGACGCATCGTGATTATCCTTGTGATTGAAAGACGAAGTGGCCGGCTGCCAGCCAGGCGCTGTCGCTCTGCGGGGTATGCACCCGGCCGCAGAGCACATTGCGGTAGTGGCGTTCCAGCGGATTTTGTCGGCTGAGGCCATGATTGCCGGTCAGCTCGAGCGCGATATTCACCGCCTGAATGGCGTTGTCGGTGATGGTGACTTTTGCCAGGTTGGCCTCGATGGCGGAAAAGCGCAGCGTGGCGGCCTGCTCCAGCAGGCTGCGGTTAACCAACAGCAGTTCGGCGATCTGCCCGACCTTCTCCTGCACCCGCGGCAGGCGGGAAAGCGGATGGCCGAGACCCGCGGGCACCCGCCCCGCCAGCCACCTCACCAGCCAGTCGTGAGCGGCGCGGGCGATGCTGTCATAGATCGCCGCCAGCAATGCCGTCTGTCGGTTGGCGAACAGGCGCAACGGCTCCGCCTGGGAGGCGGGTGGCGCATCGACCGGCCAGACATCCACCGCATGCTCTGCCGCCACCCGCACGTGGCGAAAAATCACCTCATGGCTGCCGGTAGCCCGCATCCCGGCGTGATCCCAGCTTTTCACCACGCTAATCCCCGGGCTGTCTCCAGGCACCAGCCAGGTGCCCACCCGCGGCGGGTTCTCATCGCTTCTCGCCCATACCGCCAGCCAGCGCAGCCCTTCAATGCCGGTGGTATAGATTTTATGGCCGTTGATGTCCCAGCCGTCCGCGCGGCGGCTCGCCACGGTGTCCCAGGCCGCCGCGCGCCGGGGAGCCCAGATCCGGCTCAACGCGCAGACTGTTGATCAGGCCGCCGTGTTCGACGGCATCATGAAAAACCTGCTGGCGCAGCGGCGCGTGCCAGGCGTCGTTTTCCGCCAGCCGCAAATGGTGCAGATACTGCATGCAGACGATCAGCGCCGTCGCCGGCTCACCCCAGGCGATGGCGGCGATGGCCTGCTGCAGCTGGGCCAGGCTGGCGCCCGCCCCGCCGTAAGCACGCGGCACGGCGAGGCTTAACCAGCCCCCCGCGCGCAGAGGGTCGATATTGCGCCAGGGAAAGTCGCCGCTGGCGTCAAGACTGGCCGCCTGCTCCGCCATCTGTTGGCGTACCGCCGTCAGCTGCTGCGCCCAGTCGTCGCGCTCAGGATGGATCACGATGCGCGCTCCGCCACCGCACGCCGCGCGGCTTTTTCACGAGCGATCGGCAGCAGCGCCCGGCCGTAGTCTGCCGCATCGTTCAGCGGGTCGAATCCGCGGATCAGGAAGTTGCGCACCCCGAGGTCGTAGTAGTCGAGCAGCGCATCGGCCACCTGCTCCGGGGTGCCTACCAGCGCGGTGGAGTTATGCCCGCCGCCCACCAGCTGGGCGATGCCGGTCCACAGGCGTTTGTCCACCACTCTGCCCTGCGCGGCGGTGGCCCGCAGCCGCTGGGCGCCGATGCTGTCCGGTTTGGCCTTAAACCCGCCCCCGCGCTGCGCCGCCTGCTCGGTGGCGACGTGCAGGATATGCTCGGCTTTCTCCCAGGCCTCGGCTTCGCTGTCGGCGATAATCGGCCGGAACGAGACGCTGAAGCCAATATCACGCTGGTGTTTCGCCGCTTCGGCGCGCACGCGCTGGATGGTCTCGCCGGTTTGCGCCAGCGACTCGCCCCACAGGGCGAAGACGTCGGCGTGTTTGCCGGCGACAGCGATGGCCGCTTCCGACGAACCGCCGAAGTAGATGGGAAGGTGCGGCTTTTGCAGCGGACGAATGGCTGACCAGGCCTGTTCGGCCTGATAAAAATCGTTGTGAATATCTGCCGGCTGCTCACTGGTCCACACCCGGCGTACGACGTCAAGGAAGGCGTCGGTGCGGGCATAGCGCTGGTCGTGATCGAGGTAATCGCCGTCCCGGCGCTGCTCGGCGTCATTGCCGCCGCTGATGATATGCACCGCCAGCCGGCCCCCCAGCAGATGCTCAAGGGTGGCGAATTTGCGCGCGGCAAGGGTCGGCGAGACAAAACCGGGGCGATGGGCCAGCAGGTACTGAATTTTCTGCGTCGACAGTCCGGCCAGGGCGGTCACCAGAAAGCCGTCGGGTTGATCGGACCAGTGACCCACCAGCAGGCGATCAAACCCGGCGGCTTCATGGGTTTGCGCAAAGCGAACGATATAGTCGCGGTCAAAGATCGGCCCCACCGGGGCAATCGTTTCGGAAGAGAGGCGATGGCCAATCATGCCGAGAAACTGAATGCTCATGAACAACTCCTTGCGTCAGGGTAATGGAGTGGCCGCGACGGCGGCGCTGGTCATTACCCTATACAGGGTGTGTTAATGAACAAAATGCATTTTTATCATATCTTAATATGCAAGACTGGCATTAAACAAAAATACATTGTGCTTTCAGTCGGATACTGTCAGCTGCTGCACCACTTTGCTGGCGAAAAAGGTCAGCGGCGACTGCAGGTTTGCCAGATACCGGGCGTGGATCAGCCACAGCGACACCGCAGGCTGAAAGTCGCTGAGGTTGACGACCTCGAGCTCGTCACGCCACGGGCTGGCCGCCAGCGCCGCCCGCGGCACCAGACCCAGCCCCAGTCCCTGCGCCACCAGCGCCATCTGCAGCTGGGCGCCCGCGCTCTCGACGTTAAGCTTCAGGCGCAGACCCTGGCTTTGCAGCTCGCGGATGAGCCCGGCACGTAGTCCACAGCCATCGGGGTTAAGGATCCAGCCCTGTTCGACGCACTCTCGCAGCGACGACGCCCGCAGATTCAGACGCCGGGCGGCAATCGGCACCACCTCCAGGGGACACAGCAGCCGCCCGCTGTAGCCCTCGGCGAGGGTCTGCTGGGCGGGGCCCATCGCCAGCATGCCATCCAGTTCGCCGTTTTCCAGCCGACGCTGCAGCTCTCCGCTCCAGCCGCAGGCGACCTGCGGGGACAGTGCGGGAAACTGCTGGCTCAGCGCCGCCAGCGCCGCCGGCAGCGCGATCTCGCTGATACTCTGCGGTACACCGAGACGCAGCGCGCCGCGCGGCTCGCCTTCCGGATCCAACAGGCTGTAAAGCTTTTTCGTCTCGCGCTTAATGCTCAGGCACTGCTCGTACACCCGCTGACCGGCGGCGGTCAGGGTCAGCGGGCGGGTCTGACGCGCCAACAGCGTGACGTTCAGCTCCTGCTCCAGACGCTGCAGGCGCCGGGTGATAGCCGACTGGGTGATCCCCAGATAGTCCGCCGCCTGATTAAGGGAAGAAAACTGCACCGTGGCCAGCAGAGCGTCAATATCGTCGATGCGCATAGGATCCTTATGTGTAATTTGCATATTAATATATGCGTAAATTGCATTTAAATAATATTAACGCCTCTGTTAGCGTTTTGACCAGTCCCTCTGACAGGAACCGCACATGACTGGACCACGACTGGAAAAATTACGCCATTTTATTCATGAGGTTGATCGCCTGCACCGTGAACACCACCAGACCGCGCCGCTGCTTGACGCCGTGGCCCAACGGCTGGCGGCGCTGGTACGTCACGACGACTGGCTGCCGGAAGAGTACACCCTGCCGCACCCGCACCATTACCAGCAGTATCTGCTGCATGCCGACTCCGGGGAGCGCTTCTCGATCGTCAGCTTCGTCTGGGGGCCGGGACAGGCGACGCCGATCCATGACCACCGGGTATGGGGGGCCATTGGTATGCTGCGCGGCGCGGAGGAGAATCAACGCTACCAGCTGGATGCAGAAGGCATACCGCGGCCGCTGGGCGCCGCCACGCTCCTGCAGGCAGGTCAGGTGGAGAAAGTCTCCGTTGACGATGGCGATATTCATCGCGTCAGCAATGCGCTGGCGGATCGCGTCTCCATCAGCATTCATGTTTACGGCGGCAACATCGGCGCGGTGAAGCGCGCGGTGTATACCCCGGAAGGCCAGCAAAAACCGTTTATCTCCGGCTACGCCAACCGCCATGTGCCCAACATCTGGGATCCCTCCCGCGAACACCAAGGATAACCATTATGTCCACTTACGCTTACCGACAGGCCGCCGGGATCCGCCAGGCGCTGCTCGACCGTCGTGAACTGGCGCTCATCGACGTCCGTGAAGAGGCCGATTTCGCCACCGCTCATCCGCTGTTTGCCGTCAATCTGCCGCTCAGCAAACTGGAGCTGGAGGTGCGCCGGCGGATACCGCGCTTCACCACCCCGATCACCGTCTACGACAATGGCGAAGGGCTGGCGGAGATCGCCGTCGAACGACTGCGGACCTGGGGCTATCAGGATGTGGCCCTGCTGGCCGAGGGTCTCGCCGGCTGGCGCCGCAGCGGCGGCGAGCTGTTTCAGGACGTCAACTCCGCCAGTAAAGCCTTTGGCGAGCTGGTGGAAAGCGTGCGTCACACGCCGTCGCTCAGCGCCCGGGAGGTTCAGGCGCTCATCGACAGCCGGCAGGAGGTGGTGATCGTCGACGCCCGGCGCTTCGACGAGTACCAGACCATGAGCATCCCCGGCAGCATCAGCGTGCCCGGCGGCGAGCTGGCCCTGCGGGTGGAGAGCCTGACGCCCTCCCCGCAAACGCCGGTGATCGTCAACTGCGCCGGACGCACCCGCAGCATCATCGGCACCCAGTCGCTGATCAACGCCGGCGTGCCGAACCCGGTCCATGCCCTGCGCAATGGCACTATCGGCTGGACGCTGGCCGGCCAGACGCTGGCGCACCAGCAGCAGCGGCAATACGATCCCTCCGCCCGCGCCTCTGGCGCCCGGGCCGCCGAGGTGGCGCATCTCGCCGAACGGGCCGGGGTGGCGGTCATTGATGAGGCGACCCTGCAACGCTGGCTGCAGCAGAGCGACCGCACCACCTTCCTGTTTGATGTGCGCAGCCCTGAGGAGTACGCGGCGGGCCACTATCCTGGCAGCCTGAGCGCGCCAGGCGGCCAGCTGGTGCAGGAGACCGATCACTTCGCCAGCGTACGAGGGGCGCGAATGGTGCTGCTGGATGACGATGGCGTCCGGGCGGCGATAACCGGCTCGTGGCTGGCGCAGATGGGCTGGGAGACGGCGCGGCTGAACGCCCTGTCGGCCAGCCAGCTGAGCGAGCGCGGGGTACCAGCCGCCGAAGTGCCCCCCGCCCCGCAGGGGGAGGAGATAAGCCCGGCGCAGCTGGCGCAACAGCTGGACGACCCCGGTACGGTGGTGCTCGATTTCACCACCAGCGCCAACTTTGTCGCCCGCCATATCCCCGGCGCGTGGTGGCTGACGCGCTCGCAGCTGCGCCAGGCCCTGGAAGCGATCCCTCCCGCTCAACGTTACGTGGTGACCTGCGGCAGCAGCCTGCTGGCCCGCTACGCGGCGCCCGAGGTGGCAGCCTTAACCGGTAAGCCGGTACAGGTATTGCGCGGCGGGACGCTGGCGTGGATCGCCGCCGGTCTGCCGCTGGCCCATGGCGACGCCGGCCTCGCTGTCGAGCGCCGGGATCGCTATCGCCGACCCTATGAAGGGACCGATAATTCCGCAGAGGCCATGCAGGCCTATCTGGAGTGGGAGTACGGCCTGGTGGATCAGCTGGCCCGCGACGGCACCCATGGTTTTCGGGTGATCTAACGCCAGCGCGACTCAGGCCTCACGCATGATCCACGAGTACTGAAAGCTCTTCGGCGCCGGAAAATGGGTCCGGCGCCGGTAGGAGCCCAGCGACTGCGGCGTGCAATAGGTGCAGCTCCCCAGCCATTCAACGCTCGTTGACGCCACCCCCGCCTCTGCGAAGATCGCTTCAGCGAAAGCGCGCAGATCAAACCACAGATTATCGCTGCCGCGCGCCGCGGCTTTGAGCGGATCGCTGACCGGACCAGAACGGGAATGGAACAGCCGCTGGCGGTGCCGGGCCACCCGGTCACCGCCGGGCTGGTCCAGCAGTTGCTGATAAAATCCGGCGGAGACTTCGTAACAGCAAGGGTGAATATGCGGCCCCACGGCGATGACCAGATCGGCCAGCGCCTCCCCCTGCTGGCGAAAAGTCGCCAGACTGTTGTCGATAATGCCGCTGGCCAGCCCCTGCCAGCCGGCATGCACGCTGCAGATGAAGCGACCGTCGCGCGAGGCGATCAGTATCGGCAGGCAGTCGGCGGTTACCACCCCCACCTTTTGCCCGGCGACGGCGGTAAACACCGCGTCGGCATGCGGGCGCGTCGGCAGCGGCTGCTGATAATGATGAACCTCATTGCCATGGACCAGCTTCACCGGCGCCATTTCGGCATAGGGAAAGGCGGCGGTTTCGTGGACATCCAGAAACGCGTGGCGGATGCCAGGGATAGCGTCGAGCAAGCGGGAGCGGTAAGCCATAGAGACGATAAGCGACAGAGAATGATGTCTTACCTTAGGCCAGGGCACGCGCAGAGGCAAGGCGGCGGCCCGGCATTTTTTCGCCGGACCGCCGGACAGGCTTCAGACAATGGCCGCGCGCTGCTGGCGATGCATCAGCCAGAACACCGCCACGCCGGCCAGCACAATGCCCGGCGCTGAGGCCGCCATCACCCCGACGGTGCCGGTGCCGAGGGCCAGCATCTTGCCGGCCAGCAGCGGACCGCTCATCGCCCCCAGGCGTCCCACCGCCACGGCGGTGCCGACCCCGGTAGCGCGGATCGCCGCGGGATAGAAGAGCGGCGCCAGCGCGTAGAGCACGCTCTGGCCGCCGGTGGCGAACAGCCCGGCGACAAACCCCGCCAGCAGCATCCCGCTCAGCGACGACGCGCTGCCCAGCGCCAGCAGCGACGCCAGAATGCCGCTGTATATCAGCAGCGACATGCGCAACGGAGTAAGCTTATCCATCAGCGCCCCCAGCAGCAGGGTGCCGCAGGCGGCGCCGATCTGCAGAGAGAACATCACCCCCGCCGCCTGGCTGGCGCTGAATCCCTGGCCTACCAGCAGCATCGGCAGCCAGTTGATCAGCATATAAACCACCAGCAGAGTGAAGAAATAGCCCAGCCACAGCAGCAGCGTGGCAGCGGCATGCCCCGGGGCAAACAGGGTGCGCAGCGGCACGCTGGTCTCCACGCGTTGAAACGCCTGCGATTCCGGCAGCCAGCGCATCAGCAGCGGGATCAGCAGCAGCGGAACCACGCCGCCAATCCAGAAGATGGTCTGCCAGGCCGCGGCAAGGCCAGAGAACCCCAGCGCCGCCGCCAGCGCGGCGCCAATGGGCACCCCGCAGTACATCAGGCTCACCGCCCGGCCGCGAAAACGCGGGCCAGCGGCTTCCGAGGTTAAGGCAATCAGGTTCGGCAATGCCGCCCCCAGCCCGACGCCGGTGAGCAGGCGCGCCAGCAGCAGCGTCGGGAAGCTCCAGGCCACCGCGGTGGCCAGCGAGAACAGGCCAAACAGCAGCACCGAGCCCAGCAGGATGCGTTTGCGCCCGTGGCGGTCCGCCAGCATGCCGCCCACCAGCGCGCCGGGCAGCAGGCCGAGGATCCCGGCGCTGAAGATCCAGCCCATCTGCATTTTATCCAGCGCAAAGGCCTGCGCCATGCCGACGGCGGCGATCCCCGCCGCCTGCAGATCCAGCCCCTCCATCAGGGCCACCATAAAACAGAGCCCGATGGTGACCACCAGGCGCGAGGAGTTTGCGGTCGTTATCTTGGTCATAGGGTACCTTTGCGATAGCCGGACAAGCGGAGCAGGTGATGGGCGGCTGATACATTGTCAGCCGCCCGTTGTTATTTTTGGCGGTTAAGCAGATCCAGCGCGACGTCGACGATCATATCCTCCTGGCCGCCGACCATCCGCCGTTTGCCCAGCTCGACGAGAATATCCACCGCGCTGAGGCCATAGCGCGCCGCCGCCGCTTCGCTGTGGCGCAGGAAGCTGGAGTAGACCCCGGCGTATCCCAGCGCCAGCGTTTCGCGGTCGACGCGCACCGGGCGGTCCTGCAGCGGCCGCACCAGCTCGTCGGCGGCATTCATCAGCGCGTAGAGGTCGGTGCCATGCCGCCAGCCGAGCTTGTCGGCGGCGGCAATAAATACCTCCAGCGGCGCATTGCCCGCCCCCGCCCCCATCCCGGCCAGGCTGGCGTCGATCCGGTCGCAGCCCTCTTCCACCGCGGCGATAGAGTTAGCCACCCCGAGGCTCAGGTTATGGTGGGCATGCATCCCGGTGGCGGTCTCCGGCTTCAGCACCGCCTTCAGCGCGCGGAAGCGATCGCGAATGTCGTTCATGTTCATCGCTCCGCCGGAATCCACAACGTAGATGCAGGTCGCCCCATAGGATTCCATCTTCAGCGCTTGCTGCGCCAGCGCCTGCGGGGAGATCATATGGCTCATCATCAGAAAACCGACGGTGTCCATCCCCAGCTCGCGGGCAAAGGCAATATGCTGCGCCGCGACGTCCGCTTCGCTGCAGTGGGTGGCGACCCGCACCACCCGCGCCCCGGCCTGATACGCGGCTTTCAGGTCGTGCAGGGTGCCGATGCCCGGCAGCAGCAAGGTGGCGATTTTCGCCTGGCTGACCGCCTCCGCCGCCGCTTCAATCCAGGCGATATCGCTGTGGGCGCCAAAGCCGTAGTTGAAGCTCGATCCCTGTAGCCCATCGCCGTGGGCGACTTCGATGGAGTCCACCCCCGCCTTATCCAGCGCGCCGGCAATCTGCTGCACCTGCGCCAGGGAATACTGGTGACGAATCGCATGCATACCATCGCGCAGCGTCACATCCGAAATGTAGAGTTTTTTACCGTTCATGCTGTCGCTCCCGCCGCGCTGTTCATTGCCCCGGCCATTTTCTCCGCCGTCGCCAGCGCCGCCGAGGTCATAATATCGAGGTTGCCGGCGTACGCCGGCAGATAGTGCGCCGCCCCTTCCACTTCGAGGTAAACCGCGGTTTTCAGTCCGGAAAAACGGCCCACGCCGGGCAGGTTGACCGGATTATCCTCGGGGATAACCTCAAACTGCACCTGCTGCTTCAGCCGGTAGCCAGGCACGTAAGCCTGCACCGCAGCCGCCATCTCGGCGATCGAGGCGGCAATCGCCTCCTGGGACGCCATCTCGCTCAGCACATACACGGTATCGCGCATCATCAGCGGCGGCTCCGCCGGGTTCAGCACGATAATCGCCTTGCCCTTGCCCGCGCCGCCGACCTTTTCAATCGCCTGCGAGGTGGTTTCAGTGAATTCGTCAATATTCGCTCGCGTCCCCGGCCCGGCGGATTGACTGGCGATGGAGGCCACGATCTCCGCGTAATGCACCTTCGCCACCCGCGAGACCGCGGCGACCATCGGGATGGTGGCCTGCCCGCCGCAGGTCACCATATTGACGTTGCCCTGGTGGAGATTGGCCTCAAGGTTGACCACCGGCACGCAGTACGGGCCAATCGCCGCCGGCGTCAGGTCGATGACGCGGATCCCTGGCTTCGCTTCGCGCAGCGCGGCATCGTTTTTGACGTGCGCGCCGGCGCTGGTGGCGTCGAAGACAAAGTCGATATCGGCAAACTCCGCCATCTGCATCAGGCCGCCGACCCCTTCGTGGGTGGTCGCGACGCCCATGCGCCGGGCGCGGGCCAGGCCATCCGACTGCGGATCGATGCCGACCATCACCGCCATCTCCAGTTGCTGGCCGTGGCGCAGAATTTTAATCATTAAATCGGTGCCGATATTGCCGGAGCCGATAATGGCGACTTTACGTTTACGCATCACGATGTCCTTCTCCGGCGGCGACGAAGCGTGCCGCGACTGAGCCAATACCTTCAATATGGGCGACAAAGCTGTCCCCCTCGTTAATCGCCACCATCGGGCCTAACGCCCCGGTCAGCACGATATCCCCCGCCCGCAGCGGTTCGCCGAGGCTGGCCATCTTGCGCGCCAGCCACACCGCGGCGTTCAGCGGATGCCCCAGGCACTCGCTGCCCCGGCCGCTGGAGACCAGCTCCTGGTTGCGGGTCATCTCCATGGCGCACGCTTTCAGATCCAGACCCGCCGGTCGCTGCGCCGGGCCGCCGATGACGTACAGGCCGCAGGAGGCGTTATCGGCGACGGTGTCGACAAAGCCGATTGACCAGTCGCGAATGCGGCTGCCCACCACCTCCAGCGCCGGCAGCACCCATTCGATGGCGTTATACAGCTCATCAAAAGTGGTATCGGCATGGGGCAGATCATGTTTCAGCACCAGGGCGATCTCGGCCTCCACCTTGGGCTGCAGCACGCGGCCAAACGGCACATCGGCGTTGTCGCCGTAGCACATGTCGGCAAACAGGGTGCCGAAATCCGGCTGGTTGACCCCCAGCTGCTGCTGCACTTTGGGATGGGTCAGGCCCACCTTGCGGCCCACCACCCGTCGGCCATGGGCCACATGGTGCTGCACGTTCAGGCGCTGGATAGCGTAGGCGGCGTCGGCGTTGTCGACGCCGAGGATATCGCGCAGCGGGGCGATCGCCTGGCCGGTTCGTTCGGCGTCGCGCAACTGTTGCGCCAGCGCGTCAAGAGAAATAGTCATCATCACTCCTTAAGCCCGTGCGAGGAAATTGAGCACCAGCTGATTAAAACTGTCGGCATGTTCCCACTGCGCCCAGTGGCCGCAGTCGCGGTAAATATGCAGCTCAGAGCCGGCGATCCCGGCGAGCAGGCGTAGTCCGGCGTCCATCGGCACGAAGCGGTCATTGCGTCCCCAGACGATGAGAGTTTGCGCAGCGATCTCGCCGAGCCGCGGGCCAAAGTCAGGGAATTGTTTCGGGTTGGCTTCGAGGCTCTTGACGAAGTTGTCCAGATGGTCGCGGCGCGACAGCATATTGTTCAGCCGCGCCTCGAACAGCGCGTCGGTGAGGTCACGGGTGTCGAAGACGAAAATGCTCATCATCTTCTTCAGGTTTTCAATGGTCGGCTCGCGGTACAGGGCGTTCAGCAGTTTGATGCCCTCCGTCGGCATCGGCGTAAACAGGCTCATGCCGCCGGTTCCCCCGCCCATCAGCACCAGCTTCGCCACCCGCTCCGGCCAGCTCAGGGTGAAGGCCACCGCGCTGTGACCGCCCATCGAGTTGCCCAGCAGATGGACTTTATCGATCCCCAGCTGATCGACCACGCTTTTCAAAATGCGGGCGTTGAGATCCGAACGCGAACCGCTGTTGACGATCGAATCGCTCTTCCCCCACCCCGGACAGTCCAGGAGCAGCACGCGATAGCCCGCCTCGACCAGCGGGTCAATGTTGCGGCTGAAGTTGGCCCAGCCGGTGGCCCCCGGCCCGGAGCCGTGCAGCATCACCACGGTCTCTTCCCCGTCGCCGCAGTCATTGATATGGATGCGCAGCGTGCGGCCTCCCTCGTCGACGTTGAGGAATCGGCTGGTGGCGTCTTCGGTTTGCGGTTGATAGCTCATGTTAGTCTCCCGGTTAATCAAATCTCGGTGGTGGCGCTCAGCGAGCCGAATCCGGCGATCCACTCGGGGATCGGCCGGTAATAGCGGCCTTCGCTGCGCCAGCGGCCAAAAGCGGATAGCGCGGCAAAGGCGGCCACCCAGGTCTTAATTTCGTGCGTCGATTTGCCGGCCATCGCCGACAGCTCGTCGTTGCCGATCGCGTCCAGTTCGCTCAGCCGCCCCTGCTCCAGCAGGCTCATAAAGCGGTTGTCCCAGACCGGGTTGAGGGGATGGAGCGAGCGCTGGTCTTCGGTAAACCGTCGGGCGGCGCTGATCACCCGCTGCTGGCGCAGCTCGCGTTCGTCCGGCGGCAGCTGTTTGCCGCTGCCGAGCAGGCGGTCGCGCAGATGGGCGTCCGCCTTCGCCAGCTCCGGCACCGGCGGCTGGTGCGAAAGCCCGCCAGAGCCGAGGATCAGCACCCGCTTATTGAGGGTGTTGAGGAAGCGGCCCATCGCCTCGCCCAGCAGCCGGGTGCGTTGAAACCCCGGCAGCGGCGCGGCGACGCCGTTAATAAACACCGGCAGCACCGGCAGGCGATCCAGCCCACCCAGCAAAAACTCCAGCGGCTGGGCGAAGCCATGGTCCACCTGCATGTTGTACGACACCGCCAGGTCGATACCGCTGTTGATCACGGCGTGGGCGCAGGCTTCCGCCAGCTCGGTGGGCACCGGCAGGTCGCCGGCGGCGCTGGCGAAGTCGCCGATGGCGGTGGCGCCGACGCCCAGGCAGAACGGCGGCATCACGTCATAGAAAAAACCGTTGTAGTGATCGGGGGCGAAGAGCACCACCAGCTCGGGATCGAATTCAGCGATCCGCCGCCGGGCGTCGGCAATCACCCCGTTCACCTCATCGAGGACCGCCTGCTCCGGGTCAACGAATCCCACCAGCGGGGTGTGCGACAGGCAGTGTAAATAGGCATGCATATCAGGCCACCTTCTCTTCAGCGTGGCCGGTAACCCGGCCGCAAGGGTCATTTTTTCCGCCAGGGCGGTCAGCTGCGCGCCGAGGGTTTGCGGGATAGCGAGAGCGGCGACAAAGCGGTCCGGCCTGACCACGGCGATGGCTGTGTTATGTTGCGCAAACCAGCTCTTCAGACGGTTTTGCTTATCCCCCACCCGCAGCGTGCCCGGGGCGTTATCCTGCTCGCGATGGATCTGCACCTCCGGCACGACCTGGATAAAGCGCACCCCTATCGCGCGCCAGCGGGCGATCTGCCCGGCGTCGAGCCCCCACTGCGGGTTGCAGCCCCAGCCGATAATGGCGAAATTCGCTCCGATAACCTCATCGAGCAGGAGACTCTCGCCGTTCTCCAGCGTCACCTGCGGTTGAATAAACATTTTGCCCACCGGCGAGGCTTTGCCTGCGCCGTCGGTCAGCAGCGCCCCTTCGCGATACTGCGGCATCGGCTTAAAGCGCATTTCGAGGAAGTAACGTTTCACCGGCGGCAGGTAGTTCAGCAGCCAGGAGAGGCCATCGCGCGCCGCGCCCTGCCAGCGCTTCGGCGGCGCCAGCACGTGACCGGCGGTGACCGACAGGTCAATCATCGCCTTCGCGTGGTCGCGACGCTCCTGCTGGTAGCTGTCAAGCAGCGCCTCTCCCGCTTTGCCGTTGACCACCAGCGCCAGCTTCCACGCCAGGTTGAAGGCGTCACGCATGCCGCTGTTGTATCCCTGGCCCTGCCAGACCGGCATGATGTGCGCGGCGTCGCCGGCCAGCAGCACCCGGTCAATGCGAAAGCGCTCGGCAAGGCGCGCGTTATGGGTGTAGACCCGCTGGCGGATCAGCTCGACGCGATCCGGGTCCGGCAGCACTTTGCTCAGCAGACGGCGCATATTGTGCGGCTCGCTGAGCTGGGCTTCGGTTTCCCCGGGCATCACCATAAATTCAAAGCGGCGCACGCCGTGGGGCAGCGCGGCGGAAACGTAGGGCCGCACCGGGTCGCAGCACAGGTAGACGTGCGGGGTGGCCAGCGGATCGTTGGCGATATCGATGACGATCCACTGGTTCGGCGCGGTCTTGCCTTCGAAAGGGACGTTCAGCGTGCGGCGAATAAAGCTGGCGCCGCCGTCGCAGGCCACCAGCCAGTCAGCGCGCACTGTCTCCCGCTCGCCGTCCGGTCCTTTGATATTTAACGTGACACTGTCACTGCTCTGGCTAAAGGCTTCCACCTCGCGGGAGAAGAGGCAACGGACCTGCGGGAAACGCTGCAGGCCGTGATACATCACCGCATCCACCTGCGGCTGAATAAAGGCATTGCGCCGCGACCAGCCAAACTCATCGGTCATCGGCTGGATGTCGGCAAAGCAGCGGCCCTTCGGGGTCAGAAAGCGCATGGCGTGCCACGGCGTGGTGTGCGGCAGCACGTCATCCACCAGCCCCACCGCCTGCATCGCCCGCAGCGATTCATCGTCAATACCGATGGCCCGCGGGTAATCGATCAGTTTGTCGAGCTTTTCCACCAGCAGCACGCTGATGCCCATCTGGCCAAGGTAGTTGGCCATCATCAGGCCTACCGGACCGGCGCCGGCAATGGCGACCTGGGCGGTATGCTGCACGGCGGGTTGAATATCGGGTGTAGATGTTGTCATTCTTAGCGACCTCACGACTCGGAAACTGCCCGGCTGACAGGCAATTTGTTAATCATGTGTAAACGTATTTTTATAATGGGCTGAGTATAGGGCGGGTGTTTTCGGCTACAATCAAAACATCGCTGAATGTGCACCAGGTGCACATCGCTGTTTATAAAGGATTTTAAGGAAGGATTTATGCGTGATGATGGGGCCACTGAGTACAAAACGGTGCGCGGATTAAGCCGGGGTTTATTGTTATTAAAATTGTTAAATAAATTCGACGGCGGCGCGACGCCCGGCCTGCTGGCGGAGTTTAGCGGCCTGCATCGCACCACCGTGCGCCGGCTGCTGGAGACGCTGCAGGAGGAAGGTTTTGTCCGCCGCAGCCGCTCCGATGACAGCTTTCGTCTGACCATTAACGTCCGCCAGCTGAGCGACGGATTTCGTGACGAACATTGGATTTCTGCCCTCGCCACGCCGCTGCTCGGGGAACTGCTGCGCGAGGTCCAGTGGCCGACGGATATCACCACCCTCGACGTCGACGCCATGGTGGTGCGCGAAACCACCCACCGCTTCAGTCGGCTGTCGTTTCACCGGGCGATGGTCGGACGGCGACTGCCGCTGCTGCTCACCGCCTCCGGTCTGACGTGGCTGGCCTTTGCCCCCGACGCGGAGCGCGACGCCATTCTCAGCATGCTGGCCGCCCGTCCGGAAGCGGAATATCAGCTGGCTCGCGAACCGGAACGGCTGGCGGCGATCCTCGCCCGCACCCGCCAGAACGGCTATGGCGAAAATTTCCGCGGCTGGCGGCAGGAGGAGAAAATCGCCTCTATCGCTGTGCCGGTCTGCAGCCAGCAGCGGGTCATCGGCTGCCTCAACCTGGTCTATATCGCCAGCGCCATGACCATTGAGCAGGCGGCGCAGAAGCATCTCTCCGCGCTGCAGAGGGTGGCGGGCCAGATAGAAGCCCGCATGGAGGATGAAGAAGTGTGGTACGAAATGCCCTGAACGTCCGCTGGCGTGTGAGAAACCGCCTGCAGATAACGTGATGATAAACCCGGCCACACTGCGCGGTGCGGCCGGAGGGGCGTCGCGTCAGTAGCGAATTTCCGCCAGCGCCCGCAGCTGTTCGGGGGTGGCTACCGGCAGGTCGAAAAAGCGCAGATAGGCAGGGATCATTTCAAACAGCATGTCGGTCCCGCGCTGGATGTGGCACTGTCGCGCCTGGGCGGCTCTCAGCAGCGGAGTATACTCCTGGGTCATCACCACCTCCCCCACCCAGGTGCCTGGCGCCAGACGGTCAACGTCCAGCGGCAGCGGATCGCTGACCTTCATCCCCAGCGGCGTGGCGTTGACCACCAGTTCGTGTCCGGCAGGATCGTGCTGCATCAGAGTGATATCGAGCTGGGGATAGTGCTGATGCAGCCGTCCAGCGAGAGCGTGCGCCACCTCGGGACGGGTATCGTACAGGGTCAGGGCGCTGACCCCTGCAGCCGCAAGGGAGGCGGCGATAGCCGACCCCACCCCGCCGCTGCCGACCACCAGCGCCCGCGTCCCCTCAGGCTGAAATCCCTTACGGCGCAGGCCCAGCACAAAGCCGTCGCCATCGAACATGTCCCCGGAGAGGCTGCCGTCCGCCTCGCGACGGATGGCGTTGCAGGCGCCGGCGATAGCCGCCGTCGGGCTCAGGCGTTGCACCAGATCGCAGGTGGCGATTTTATGCGGCATCGTCACCAGCGCGCCGATGATATTGGTCATCGTAAACAGCGGCGGAATAAACGCGGCATAGTCCTCCGGCCTGACGCCCATTGGCACCACCTTCACGTCCACCTGCTGGTCGACAAACCACGGGTTGTAGATCATCGGCGCCTTAAAACTGGCGGTCGGATAGCCAAGATGCGCTATCAGCCGCGTATTCCCACTAATCACCATGCCTTGCTCCTTTGCTTACTGCGATAACTCGATACGTTTGACGTCGCCGAGGATAAACAGATAGGCCGCCACGCCCAGCAGCGCGGCGCCGCCGATGTAGATCAACGCGTAGAAGAAATTGCCGAACCCGGCGACGATAAAGCCGATCACCAATGGGGTGAGGATACCCGCGAGGTTGGCGCAAAAGTTGAACAGGCCGCCGGTGAGCCCGCCCAGCCCCTTCGGGGCGATGTCGGAGATCAGCGTCCAGCCGAGGCCCACCATCCCCTGGCCAAAAAAGGCAAACGACATCACCAGGATCACCGCCAGGTCGCTCTGCAGCCAGTTGGCGGAGATGATGCAGCTGGCCATCAGCAGGCCGGCGACGATCGGCAGCTTACGCCCCAGATTGGCCGACCCGGTGGCTTTAAGCAGCTTGTCGGAGATCCAGCCGCCAAACATCACCCCGCCGGCGGCGGCGACAAACGGCAGGATGGAAAAGAAACCGACCTTCAGCCACGGCATATGGCGTTCGGTGGCCAGCCAGGTGGGAAACCAGGTAAGAAAGAATACCAGCACCGTGTTGCCGGCAAACTGGCCGATACTGGCGCCGATGATCTGACGTTTGCTGAGCAGCTGGCGGACCAGCGGCCAGCTGAACGCCACCTGCTGGTCGGCTGGGGCGCTCAGGCCGCCGCCGTTTTCGATATGCTCGCGCTCCTGCTGGCTGAGACGAGGGTCTTCATGCGGTTCGCGGTAGCAGCGCCACCACACCAGGGCGAACAGAATGCCGACCACGCCGACGCTGACGAACAGCACCCGCCAGCCGAAGCCGTCCATGATCCAGAACAGCAGCGGGGCAAAGCAGGCCAGCCCGAGGTATTCCCCCACGGTGTACACCGCCGTGGCCTTCGCGCGCTCCTGCTGCGGGAACCAGGCGCTGACCACCCGGCTGTTCACCGGAAAGCACGGCGCTTCGCTGACGCCAAGCCCGAAGCGGCACAGCAGCAGCGTCTTCAGCCCCACCGCCATGCCGTGGAACAGGGTAAACAGCGACCACAGGGTCAGCGACAGAAAATAGGTCACTTTGTTGCCAAAACGGTCGAGAAACAGCCCGCCGGGGATCTGCGCCAGAGCGTAGGTCCAGGCGAAAGCGGAGAAGAGGATCCCCATGAGCGCAGGGTCGATCCCCAGCTCACCGGTCAGCTTTGGGGCGGCGATCCCCAGCACGGTGCGATCGAGGTAGTTGATCATGGTGCCGATGGCCAGCAGCGCAAGAATGCCGATGCGCCGCCGGGAGCGGCGCGCGGTGACGGCTGGCTGGGCGGCGGCCGTCGGGTTAGGGCTATATGAGCTCATAGTCGGTTCCTGTCTCGGGTACAGAGGGTGTTGTTATTGTGTTTCAGGCATAATGAACCATTTGATTCAGGCTAACAATACTGCATCGCCGCCAGACGGACGGCCGCATTCGCCGCGCCATAGAGCGCGTAGCCTGCCCGTCGTTCGGTTAATTCAAAGAAGAAGCGCCCGGCGATGAAGGGCCGGGTATACAGATGCAGGAACGCTCCGCCCTGCGGATCGCGGTCGTAGAGGAGCTGCCGCCGCTGGAGCTGCCCGGCGTCCAGCTCGCCGCCAAAGCGCGCCAGCAGATCGTCATAGTAATTGGCCGGGATCGGCAGCGCATGATCGGCAACCGCGGCGAGCTGGTCGCAGGTGGCCGGCAGATCGCGGCAGGCAAAGGCGGCATGCTGCAGCCCCGTCCCCTGGTAGCAGGCGACCGAGCGGGCGATCTGCGTCGCCCGGCTCTGGGAGATATTCAGCGCCAGGCGGATCTCCCCCTGCGGGCTGCGCACCACCAGACTACGCACCAGTCCATAGGGATCCGGCAGCGTCTGCTCATGTTCGAGCGTAAAACCAAACACCGTGCGGAAGAACATCACCCAGTTGTCGCGGCTGTCGGCTTCCATCCCCAGCGCCAGATGGTCGATGCCGAGGTAATCTTCGCGCACCGTCACGCCATCGCGCAGGAGAAAGTCGCGCTCGTAGATCGCCTCCCCGGCGTCGATGAGATAGACCAGGCTGCCGTCAGGGGCGCAGATCGCCGGGATCGGCGTTTCGTTCGGCCCGGCGTCGCCCTGCCAGGTGGCATACCCCAGCGCGCGGGCGCGAGCGACAATCGGCGCGCTGCTGTCGACCCGCAGCGCCATCGCGCAGAGCGATACCCCGTGGCGTTGATAAAAGTGATCGGCCCAGCTGTGCGGCTGATGGTTTATCACGATCCGCGCCCCGCCGTTGCGCCACAGCGTGACCTGTTTGGAGCGGTGGCTTCCCTCGTGCTGAAAACCCAGCGCCTGCAGGTGCTGCCCCAGGCGCTGCGCCTCGGCGACTCTGGCGGCGAATTCGATAAACTCCAGCCCGTGACAGACCGGCGGTGGCGGCGGTGAAAACAGATCGGCATCGCACGCCGGGAGCCGGCGACGAGTCTGCTCCTCCAGCCACAGCAGCGAACGATAGCCATCTTTGGCCGTCGCGCCGTTCGGCGAGGCGCGAAAACCGTCATTAAAGATCTCCAGCGACCAGGGGCCGCGATAGCCGCAGCGGGTGATCTGCTCGGCAAACGCCTCCAGCGGCAGCTCCCCCTGCCCGGGGAAGCAGCGGAAATGGCGACTCCACTCCAGGAGATCCATTTTCATATACGGCGCATCGGCGAGCTGAACGAAGGTGATTTTCTCCACCGGCACCGATGGCAGCGCGTCGAGGGTGTCGCCCCGGGCCAGGATATGGAAGCTGTCGAGCACCAGGCCCAGCGCCGGGCTGTCCACCCGCTGCACCCGCTCCCAGGCCTGCTGCCAGCGGTTCACATGGGTTCCCCAGGCCAGCGCCTCATAGCCGATAGCGATCCCCTCCTCTTCCGCCAGCGTGGCCAGCGCCCGCAGGTCCGCCACCTGCAGTTCGCTATCCGCCGAGCAGTCCGGCTGCACATTGCTGCACAGCAGCAGCGTGTCGCAGCCCAGCTCGCGCATCAGCGCAAATTTGCGTCTGGCGCGGGCCATATTGGCCGCAAACTGCGCCCGGCTGGCGCCTTCAAAATCGCGAAAGGGTTGAAAAAGCGTGATTTTTAACCCTAAATCGGCGGCCAGCTGGCGGATTTCCGCCGGCGTCCCCGTATAATAGAGCAGATCGTTCTCGAAAATTTCCACACCCTGATACCCCGCCGCCGCAATAGCGTGCAGCTTCTCTGGCAGGGTGCCGGAAATCGAAACGGTGGCGATAGAGCGCAGCATAAGGTCCTCGGGTCAACAGCTGACGTGAGCCTTGAATATGTATCATTTGGTTCATTTGCGCCATACCAGGTTGCTAAATTGTGATCATTATGTGTATTTTTTGTCACCCAAGAAAAAGGAGTTGCCATGACCGCCGTTGCTCATGATGAAGCACAATCGCTGAAGGAGCGGATCTTCAGCGCCGCTATCGCCGTCTTTGCCGAACACGGGCTGTCAGGCGCCCGCATGGAGCAGATCGCCACCGAGGCGCAGACCACCAAGCGCATGGTGGTCTACTACTTCAAAAGCAAAGAGCAGCTCTATCAGGAGGTGCTGCAGAATGTGTATGCGCGGATCCGCGAAACCGAGCAGCAGCTGGGGCTGGAGAATGTGCCGCCGGTAGAGGCACTGGTGCGGCTGGTGCGCTGGAGCGTGCGCTATCACGCCACCCACGCGGACTATATGCGGGTGATTTGCATGGAGAACATGCAGCGCGGCAAGTGGCTGAAGACCTCGGGAGAGCTGAAGCCGCTGAATCGTACCGCCCTGTCGATTCTGGAAGACATTTTGCAGCGCGGCCAGCAGCAGGGGGTCTTTCAGGCGGGGCTGGAAGCGCGCGATGTGCACCGGTTAATCAGCAGCTTTAGCTTTTATCAGGTGTCGAATTTCTACACCTTCAGCAGTCTGTACCTTGACGATCCGCTGCCCGCCATTGACGATGAAGCGATGGTGGCCCACCACTGCGACATTGCCGTCCGGGCGGTGGTCCGCTTCGTGATTTCCTGACCCGCCGGCGAAAGGCGTCAGTGTCCGGAGAGGGCGTGAATGACCTTCGCCATTGCCTCCTCGGTGAGCGGTGAACGCTGGATTTTGCTGTTCGCCAGCGAGGTGCGCAGCACGCCGGCGATGACAATGTGTTTCGGCTCCTGGCCAAGGTCACGCATCTCCAGCACCACTTTGCCCACCACGCGGCACATTTCCTGGTACAGCTCGTCGTCTTTCGCTTTATTTCCCATTGAGTCTGGCTCGCATTTTCTCATTATCAATCAAATCATTATTGATAGATTTTTCCGGCAACGCAAATCATCCTCCCGTTACCGGGTCAATGGCGCATTTTACCGCCTCATGACGGGAGAAAATTCCCTTTCCGCCGCCCCTTTTCATCCCGCCTGTTGAAAAAATGTGTTGCATAGTTTTATGCATAACGTGCCGGTTTTGTTACGCGTTTTGTCCATAATTTGAAACGAGGTTTTTATTTTCCTTTTTGATTTCGCCAGCGTATAATGCGCTTCGATTCTTTCTTGAATGGTTTCAGCGCATTGGACTGCATGATAAAACGCATAACACCTTGCCACATTTCATGGGCTGAACCGCCAGCACACATTCTTCTGCACGCTTCGGGGTTGTCACCTATCCTTAGGGCGTGGCTTAGCAACTTTCGTAATACAGGTTTGGCTCCCCGGCAGTGCGCCCGCGGAGCGAGAATTCCATATCCTTCACAACTTAAAGACTAAAACTGTCATGAAAAAGACCAAAATTGTTTGCACCATCGGTCCGAAAACCGAATCTGAAGAGATGCTGACCAAAATGCTGGAAGCCGGCATGAACGTGATGCGTCTGAACTTCTCCCACGGTGACTATGCGGAACACGGTCAGCGCATCCAGAACCTGCGCAATGTGATGAGCAAAACCGGTAAGAAAGCCGCTATTCTGCTGGACACCAAAGGACCGGAAATTCGTACCATCAAGCTGGAAGGCGGCAACGACGTCTCCCTGAAAGCGGGCCAGACTTTCACCTTCACCACCGATAAATCGGTCATCGGCAACAGCGAAATCGTTGCGGTAACCTATGAAGGCTTCACCTCCGACCTGAGCGTCGGCAACACCGTTCTGGTGGACGATGGCCTGATCGGCATGGAAGTGACCGCTATCGAAGGCAACAAAGTTATCTGTAAAGTGCTGAACAACGGCGACCTTGGCGAGAACAAAGGCGTGAACCTGCCGGGCGTCTCTATCGCCCTGCCGGCGCTGGCGGAAAAAGACAAACAGGACCTGATCTTCGGTTGCGAACAGGGCGTGGACTTCGTCGCGGCCTCTTTCATCCGTAAGCGTTCCGACGTCGTCGAGATCCGTGAGCACCTGAAAGCCCACGGCGGCGAAAACATCCAGATCATCTCCAAAATCGAAAACCAGGAAGGCCTGAACAACTTCGACGAAATCCTCGAAGCCTCTGACGGCATCATGGTTGCTCGTGGCGACATGGGCGTTGAGATCCCGGTTGAAGAAGTTATCTTCGCGCAGAAAATGATCATCGAAAAATGTATCCGCGCGCGCAAAGTGGTTATCACCGCGACCCAGATGCTGGACTCCATGATCAAAAACCCACGTCCGACCCGCGCTGAAGCCGGCGACGTGGCCAACGCCATCCTCGACGGCACCGATGCGGTAATGCTGTCCGGCGAATCGGCGAAAGGTAAATACCCGCTGGAAGCGGTCACCATCATGGCGACCATCTGCGAACGTACCGACCGCGTCATGACCAGCCGTCTGGATTTCAACAACGACAACCGTAAACTGCGCATCACCGAAGCGGTGTGCCGCGGCGCGGTAGAAACCGCTGAGAAACTGGAAGCGCCGCTGATCGTGGTCGCCACCCAGGGCGGTAAATCCGCACGCGCTGTGCGCAAATACTTCCCGGATGCCACCATCCTGGCGCTGACCACCAACGAAACCACTGCTCGCCAGCTGGTGCTGAGCAAGGGCGTTGTGCCGCAGCTGGTGGAAGAGATTGCCTCTACGGATGATTTCTATCACCTGGGTAAAGATCTGGCGCTGAAGAGCGGCCTCGCGCGCAAAGGCGACGTGGTGGTGATGGTCTCTGGCGCATTAGTCCCGAGCGGCACCACTAATACCGCTTCCGTGCACGTGCTGTAATAATTTACAGGTTAATTGGTTTTTTTTTAATAAAGCGCCTCTCGGGGCGCTTTTTTTTATTCATCGACTAGCTCTTCCTATTAAAAATGCAAATCGGAATTTACTATTTAATAAGAGATTATCTAAGATGAATCCGATGGAAGCGCGCTGTTTTCACTCGCCTTTTTCAGCGATTTTGACCAATTCGATGCTTCTTTGAGCGAACGATCAAAAATAAGTGCGTTCAGGTAAAAAAAATATTCTCATCCCAAAAAAGTTTGTGTAATACTTGTAACGCTACATGGAGATTAACTCAATCTAGAGGGTATTAATAATGAATCGTACTAAACTGGTACTGGGCGCGGTAATCCTGGGTTCTACTCTGCTGGCTGGTTGCTCCAGCAATGCTAAAATCGATCAGCTGTCTTCTGACGTTCAGACTCTGAACGCTAAAGTTGACCAGCTGAGCAACGACGTGAACGCAATGCGTTCCGACGTTCAGGCTGCTAAAGACGACGCAGCTCGCGCTAACCAGCGTCTGGACAACCAGGCTCACTCTTACCGTAAGTAAGAGTTCTGGTAATAAAAATGGCGCACTCTGTGCGCCATTTTTTTTGCCCTCGCGCTGAGGGCTACTGGGTGAGAAGGCCGTTGTCAGACGAACTGTTCTGCGCCGACAGCGACGTCGCCGCGCTACCCGCCCCCGTCGATACCACCACCGGATAGCCCGCCCTTCTCGACATCGCTTTTTTCAGCTGCAGGTCATCCACTGCTTTATCCTCTGCGAAGGCGTGAAACGCCGCTGGCAGCGTGTAAGCGATGGTCCGGGTGTTTTCCCCTTCCGTCTGCGACAGCGGCCTGTGGACCTCTACATAACGTTTACCATCCGGCTCGACGGCAAACTTCACCGGCTGATTGATGATCCGCACCGGCGTCCCGGTTTTCACCTGACTGAACAGCGCCTTGATGTCATCGGCGTTCATCCGCATACAGCCCGAGCTGACGCGCAGCCCAACGCTGTCCGGCGCGTTAGTCCCGTGGATGAGATATTCGCCGTTACCGTAGGCCAGACGCAGCGCATAGCGGCCCAGCGGGTTATTCGGCCCGGCCGGCACCACCGCCGGGAGCGTCACCCCTTTCTCCAGCGAGCGCGCGCGGATGCCGGCGGTCGGTGTCCAGGTCGGGTTAGGGATCTTCTGCCCGACGCGGGTGGTCATCTCCGGCGTTTCCAGCCCTAACTGGCCGATGCCCAGGGGATAAACCTGGACCTGATTCTCTCCCGGCGGGAAGTAGTACAGCCGCAGCTCCGCGAGGTTGACGACAATCCCCTCCCGCGGCACGTCGGGCAGCAGCATCTGAGAAGGGATCAGCACCTGGGTCCCGGGCTTCGGCTGCACCGGCGCGATGGTATCGTTGGCTTCAAGGATCAGCATCGCCGCGGTATCGAAATGGCGGGCAATCGCCTGCAGGTTGCGATCGCTCTCCTGAACCGTCCAGTACTGGTTCTGGCCAATCAGCCGGCTGTTGGCCGGAGGCAGCGGGTAATCGACGGCCCAGGCGGCCGGGGTGGCGCCAAGGGCGCCGAGAAGGGCTAAAGCGATCATCGTTTTGCGTTTCATACTGAGATTCCTTCTTTCGCTGATAAAACGCCAGGAGACTGAACGGCGGCAGGGGCAGCGCCCTGCCGGACGTAACAGAATGAAATCTACCTGTTTATTCTAGCTAATATTTGCGGCTTTCGCGCGTATCGCGCGGATCATGGCTTCGAGGCCCTGCGAGCGGGAGGGGGTAAGATGCTGGGTGAGGGCCATTTTTTCAAACCACGGGCGGACGTCGAACTCGGTGATGTCCTGGGCGGTCATCCGGTCATAAAGGATAAACACCACCGCAATCAGCCCTTTGACAATCGCCGCATCGCTGTCGCCGCGCAGGGTGACAACGCCGGAAGGATCCTGCGCCATCACGATCCACACCTGGCTTTGACAGCCCTGAATAATGTTCTGCGGGCTGTGCTCCTCGGCGCTCAGCGGCGGCAGCCGCTGGCCCAGCTCAATGATATAGAGATACTTCTCTTCCCAGTTGGCGCAACGGCTAAAATTGCGCAACAGTTTGTCTTTGTCCGGTAATGCCGCCATCGTCACGTCCTTTACCCTAATAGTTTGTGGATCCGCTGGAGGCCGGCCACCAGGCGGTCCACCTCTTCCGTGGTATTGTACATCGCCAGCGACGCCCGACACATGGCCGGTACCTGATAGCGGGCCATCAGCGGCATGGCGCAGTGATGCCCGGTCCGCACGGCGATCCCGTAGTTATCGAGGAAGCTGCCGACGTCATAGGCGTGATGCTGGCCGAGGTTAAAGGCAATCACCCCTTTGCGCTGCGCCGGACCGTAGAGGATCAGATCCGGCACCGCGCGCAGGGCCTCCAGCGCGTAGCGCATCAGCGTCTGCTCGTATTCGGCGATCTGGGTCAGTCCGAGTTGGCTGACGTAGCTCAGCGCCGCGCCGAGGCCAATGATCCCCCCGGTATTCGGCGTGCCGGCCTCAAAGCGCCACGGCGCCAGGTTCCAGGTGGTGCCCTCCGTCAGGCTGACGGTGGCGATCATCGACCCGCCCCCTTCCCATGGCGCCATTGTCTGCAGCAGCTCGGCCCGGGCGTAGAGCACGCCGATCCCGGTCGGGCCGTACAGTTTATGGCCGGAGAAGACATAAAAATCGCAGCCCAGCGCCTGAACGTCCACCGGGTGGTGCATCACCGCCTGGGCGCCGTCCACCAGCACTTTCGCGCCATGCTGATGCGCAAGGGCAATCAGCGCCGACAGCGGGTTTTCCGTCCCCAGCACGTTGGAGACTTCGGTTATCGCCAGCAGGCGGGTACGCTGGTCAAACAGCCCGGGAACCACGTCCAGCTGCAGGGTGCCGTCCGGGTTGAGGGGGATCACCCGCAGCTCAGCCCCTACCCTGGCGCAGAGCATCTGCCACGGTACGATGTTGGCGTGGTGCTCCATCTCGCTGATGATGATGTTATCCCCGGCGCCGACGTTGGCGTTTCCCCAGCTGTTGGCCACCAGGTTAATGCCCTCGGTGGTGCCGCGCACGAATACCAGCTCCTCCGCCGAGCCGGCGTTAAGGAAGATGGCCGCCTGCTGGCGCACCGCCTCCATCCGCGCGGTGGCTTCCGCGCTGAGGGTATGGATCCCACGATGCACCGCCGCGTAGCCGTGGCGATAGAATTCCGCTTCGGCGCCAATCACCGCCTCCGGTTTCTGGGCGCTGGCGGCGCTGTCAAGATAGACCAGCGGCTGGCCGTTGACCTCCCGGCTCAGTACCGGAAAATCGGCGCGAACCCGTTCTACTGAAAATGTCATGCTGTGCCTCCCGGCAAACGCTCTCCAATCCGCGCCAGCACCTGCTCTCTGAGCGCGTCGCTGTGGATAGCTTCGGTAAGCTCGGCGGCGAAGGCGTAGAGGATCATCTGCTGCGCCGCCTGCTGTTCAATCCCGCGCGAGCGCAGATAGAACAGCTGTTCTTCGTCAATGCGCCCTACCGTCGCCCCGTGGCTGCATTTCACGTCATCGGCGTAAATCTCCAGCTGCGGTTTGGTGTCGACCTCCGCCAGCCGCCCGAGCAGCAGATTGTTGTTGGTCATCTGGCCGTCGGTTTTCAGCGCATGCGGCGCGACGTTGATCAGCCCGTTAAACACCGCCCGGCCCTTATCGCTGACAATGGTTTTATGCAGCTGGCGGCTGGTGCAGTACCCCACCTGGTGGTCCAGCCAGGTGCGGCTGTCGCAGACCTCATTTTTCACCGGCATCGCCAGCGAGTTAAGACGCAGGTCGCTGTTTTCGCCGCCCAGACGCGTGCTGGTGTGATGACGCAGCACCTGACCGCCGAGCAGGAAACTGCTGCTGAAAGCCGAGGCGTCGCGGCCCAGCAGCAGGTCGTTATGGGCGAAGTGGTAGCTGTGCGCGTTCTCGAACGCCAGCTTGATGTGCTGCAGGCGCGCGTTGTCCGCCACCGTCATGGTCAGCCGCCCGCCGGTGAAGTGCGGTTGCTCATCAAAGCTAAGATAGTGCTCGATAATCGTCGCCTCCGCCCCGCTCTCCAGCGCCAGATGGTGACGATAGTGGGCGGTATTCAGCGCATCGCCGGCCAGGCCGCGGGTGATATGCATCAGCAGCAGCGGCTTATCCAGGCGGCGGTTGCGCGGCACGCGAAGGCGGGTCACCGTCTGCGCCAGGCTTTCGGTCAGATGGAGAAACACCTCCGGCTGGAGGGCATCCGGCAGATGCTGGCGCTGGTTATCGACGCTGACCTCCACGCCGCTGGCGGCGAGATCGTCGCTCAGCTCAGGATGATAGCGACCGTCGATAAACACCAGTCGCCAGGCGTCCAGCGGCAGCGCCAGCGCGTCACGCTGTTCGGCGCTGATCGACGCTCCCTCATCGGCGACGAAGCAGCCGTTAATCAGCGCGTCCAGCGGGGTGTATTTCCAGTCCTCCTGCTTGCGCGTCGGCAGACCCAGGCGCAACAGCTGCTGCAGATGCTGGCTGGCCTCCGGCGTACGCTGGTCGCCCTGCACTTCAAACAGATGGTGCCACTGCTGCAGCGCATTACTGCTGTTCGGTAAGCCAGCCATAGCCCTGCTCCTCCAGCTGTTTGACGAGAGTGAAATCCCCCGACTTCACAATCCGCCCCTGATACAGCACATGGACATAGTCCGGCTTGATATAGTCAAGGATGCGCTGATAGTGAGTGACGATGATGAAGGCGCGTTTGCCGTCGCGCAGCGCGTTCACGCCCTGGGAGACGATTTTCAGGGCATCGATGTCGAGCCCGGAATCCGATTCATCGAGAATGCACAACTCCGGCTCAAGCACCGCCATCTGCAGAATGTCGTTGCGCTTTTTCTCGCCGCCGGAGAAACCCACGTTCACCGAACGGGTCAGCAGATCTTCCGGCATCTGCAGCAACCTGATTTTCTCTTCCATTAAATCCTGAAAGTCGAAGCGATCCAGCGGCTCCTGGCCGCGATAGCTGCGCACGGCATTCAGCGCGGTCTGCAGGAAGAACTGGTTGCTGACGCCGGGGATCTCCACCGGATACTGGAAGGCCATAAAGATGCCTTCCCCGGCGCGATCTTCCGGGGCGAGCTCCAGCAGGTTTTTGCCCTTAAATTCGACGCTGCCGCCGGTGACCTCGTAATCTTCGCGCCCGGCCAGGGTGGCCGAAAGCGTACTTTTCCCCGAGCCGTTCGGCCCCATAATGGCGTGGACCTCCCCCGGACGCACCTCAAGGTTCAGCCCGCGCAGGATCGCTTTATCTTCGACGGCGACGTGTAAATCTTGAATACTTAACATCTTTTTTCCTTAATTATCAGCCGACGCTATGCTCAAGGCTAATGGCCAGCAATTTTTGCGCTTCGACGGCGAACTCCAGCGGCAGTTCGGAGAAGACGTCTTTACAGAAGCCGTTGACGATCATCGAGATGGCATCGTCTTCGCTGATCCCGCGCTGCAGGCAGTAGAACAGCTGGTCCTCACCGATCCGCGAGGTGGTCGCTTCGTGCTCCAGCTGGGCGCTGTTGTTGCGACATTCCACATACGGGAAGGTATGCGCCCCGCAGTCCGGGCCGATCAGCATCGAATCGCACTGGGTGAAGTTGCGGGCGTTGGTCGCGGTCGGCATGATTTTGACCAGCCCGCGATAGCTGTTCTGGCTGTGTCCGGCGGAGATCCCTTTCGAGATGATGGTCGAGCGGGTGTTCTTGCCGATATGGATCATTTTGGTGCCGGTGTCCGCCTGCTGATGGCCGCTGGTCAGCGCCACCGAAAAGAATTCGCCGATCGAGTTATCGCCGCGCAGGATGCAGCTGGGGTATTTCCAGGTGATGGCCGAGCCGGTTTCCGACTGGGTCCATGACATTTTGCTGTTCTCCCCTTCGCACAGGGCGCGTTTGGTGACAAAGTTGAGGATCCCGCCGGTGTTGTTATCCCCCGGGAACCAGTTCTGCACCGTGGAGTATTTCACTTCCGCGTCTTTATGGATGATGACTTCCACCACCGCGGCGTGCAGCTGATAGCTGTCGCGCACCGGCGCCGAGCAGCCCTCAATGTAGCTGACGTAGCTGCCTTCATCGGCCACCAGAATGGTGCGTTCAAACTGGCCGGTCTTTTCGGCGTTGATGCGGAAATAGGTCGACAGCTCCATCGGACAGCGGACGCCCTTCGGCACATAGATAAAGGTGCCATCCGAAGCCACCGCGGCGTTCAGCGCGGCAAAGAAGTTGTCATTGCCCGGCACCACGGTCCCCAGATACTTTTTCACCAGTTCCGGATGGTCGTGGATCGCCTCGCCGAAAGAGCAGAAGATGATCCCCTGCTCCGCCAGCTTTTCACGGTAGGTGGTCGCCACCGACACCGAGTCGAATATCGCGTCCACCGCCACCTCGCGCCCTTCGCGCACCGGCACGCCCAGCTGGTTAAAGGCTTCTTCCACCTCGCTGGTCAGGAAGGTGTTGGCCCCGGTCTGCTGTACCGCGCCGGGCTCGGAGGCGCAGGTCTCATCGCAGTTGCCGCAGGAGGGGGCGGAATAGTAGCTGTAATCCTGATAATTCAGCTTATCGTAATGCGCCTTCAGCCAGTGCGGCTCTTCCATCTCCAGCCACGCCCGGTAGGCATTGAGCCGGAACTCCAGCATCCACTGCGGCTCATTGCGACGGGCGGAGATGGCGCGAACCACCTCTTCATTAATGCCTTTGGCCAGCTCATCGGTCTGCAGGCGAGTGAAAAAGCCCTCTTTATAATTGAGCGGGCCGCCGGTCCAGGTTTTGACATCGTCTGTTGCTTCAGTATTACGCGACATAGTTACTCCGCCTGCACCCCAAAACTTTCGCCGCAGCCGCACTCGTGCTGCGCTTTCGGGTTATGAAATTTAAAGATTTCATTTAAACCTTCCCGGACGTAATCCAGCTCCGTGCCGTCAATGAACGGCATCGCCTGCAGCGGCGCAAACAGCTTCGCCCCGTCAGATTCAAAGAGCAGATCGTCGGGCGCCGGCTCGGCAATCATTTCGAGCACATAGCCAAAACCGGCGCAGCCGCTGGTTTTGATACCCAGCCGTAGCCCCTTTTTTTCCGGCTGCTTACGCATCAGATCACGAATATGCGCGGCAGCGGCCGGCGTCATGGTCAGTCCCTGCCAGCTGAAATCGGCGGGATTAAAGGTTCCTGCTTGTACTTCCATCGATAGACCTCCAGGTTGGCGCCATCAAGGCATACCGCCATGTTAGTGATAATGATTATCACTTCAACCCTTCTGCAGCAGGGGTATTGCCTCATTTAGCGCTTTTTATAAGCATAGACCCTTGCCCGGGGATTATCAGGGTACGCAAGTGGAACCTAATCATATGATTTATAATATGTTATTCTGATATTGTTCTGTTACCGCACGCAATGGCAAAGATGTATCGAAAATACCGATTTATGAGATAGGAGATGAAAAAAACCGCCTTTCAGTGACTTAGCGGATATTCAATGAGTTACACTATTACACAGACGGACGATCAAGGCCGTGAATGGACATTCTGGTGTCCCCAAATGTGTCCCCATCAACTCTGCTGCCCCCGTTATGCCCCGAAAAACAGCCTGATTGACGCCCACTTTTTTTCTACCGGGGATGTGATTCCGTCATAAACCACTGCTGTACTGTCCGACTCTATTCCAACATCTATACTTTCAGTCTGAAGACTGGAGGTAACCATGCGCGGACGCTTTGCTCAATCACAAACCCGTGAAGAGTATCTTGCATACCTGGCGGATGAAGCCGAGCGCGACATTACATACGACCTGAGCCGATTGGGCGTTACAACGTGGCGCCGGGGACTAAAGTTTTGCTCGTGAACGAACGCGATGAACAGCTGCACCTCGATCCGGTCCACTGGGGTTACGCGCCAGGATGGTAGGATAAAGAGCCCACTAACCCAGCCTGGAAAGAGAACGTAGAGATTGTTAGCGCCCTCAGGGATCAGGAAACAGATAAAGCGGCAGCATTACTTTCCCGAGATCTGAGCGACAGTCGTAAGCGTTTTCTGGAATCAATTAATTCAACCCGTCGCAGCCTCCGGGCCAGTGGGATCGTTATTAAAAACTAGTCGGTTCAACATAATGAAATACAGGTGGGTGTGGCCAAAGGTCAAAAAAGGCGCTCAACGAGCGCCAAAAACCTACAGCAAACCTGTTCAAATGCTAAATACCCAGCTCGCTTTTAACCCATGCGCGCGCTTTTTTTACTGTCTCTAAAGGTGGTGCTTTTTCAGGATCCTGTTCGGCTTCTATGATAATCCAGCCTTCGTAGGTTGAGTTTTTAAGAAAATGAATAACCGGAGCGTAATTAACTATCCCCTCGCCTGGCACAGTAAAAAGACCGGCTCTTACTGCATCATTGAAGCTCAGGTTATTGTTAATGACGTTATCGAGTACTTCACCACGAACATCTTTTAGATGGACATGTGCCACACGGTTGCCATACTTTTCAAGTACCCATTCGATATCTACGCCTGCCGCGGTTGCATGCCCACAGTCCAGGACGATGCCGACTAAGTCATGAGTCGCTTTCAGGAAGGCTTTCAGCTCATCGTCGGTTTCAACAACCATCATCAAATGGTGATGATAAGCCAGACGTAAACCATAGTTCTTCAATAAAGAGACGGCCAACTTATTCACTTTTTCTGCGTACTGAGGCAGATTAATATGTCCTAAGGCAGGAGATTTCGACAGGGGCTCATCGAGTGGCGTGAGTCCGGGCATTGCGCCGCACTCACCATATACCATGACTTTTGCACCCAGTGATTTCAATAACATGGCATGATCGTGTACCGCTGCTAACTCATCCTCAAAACTTCGTTCAGCCATCAGGCCATTATACCAACCAGAGGCAAGCTTCAGCTTAGCTTGATTCAGTAATGGCTCAAGTGTGTCGATGGATCGCGGAAACTTTCGGCCAAGTTCAATTCCTTTGTAGCCAGCCACCGCCGCTTCTGCCAGACAGGTTTCCAGTGGGATGTCGCCACCGAGATCTTCGAGTACATCGTTAGTCCAGGAGAGCGGGCTAACGCCAACATGAATACGTGTTGATACGTTCATCATTCTATCCTTTACAATAAATGCATCGCTTCCTTAGCTTAGAAACGATGCAAAATGAGCGCTTAAGGATGTTAACTCTTATAGCGTGAACGCTTCGCGGAAGGCTTCAAGTGCGACGACGGAATCACCCGATGCCCAACCTTCCATCGCGACCACGCCTTGATAGTTAATCCCTTTCAATGCGCGGGCTACAGCCTTATAGTTGATCTCACCGGTACCCGGCTCTTTACGGCCCGGAACATCGGCAACCTGAATTTCACCGATATGTTTCTCACATTTGCGGATAAGCTCGACCAGGTTACCTTCACCGATCTGCGCGTGATAAATATCCAGATTCATTTTCAGGTATGGGCTGTTCACTGCGCTCACCAGGGCCATAGTATCCTCTGCTTTAGCGAAAGGTGTTCCCGGATGATCAACGGCGGTATTCAGGTTTTCCAAAGTGAATACCTTGCCTGTTTTCTCCCCCATAGCTGCAAGGGCATCCAGCGTCTTTTTCGCTTTCAGCCACATTTCACCCGTTACAATTTCAACTGGTTTCACCGGGAGACCAACATTGTTCAGTCCTGTGCCGTGCAAGTTGAGAGACGGGCAGCCAAGGCGGCGAGCGGCCTCGAGTGACTGACTGGCGCTGGAAAGCAGGTGATCAATTGCTTCATCATCGGTCAGGTTGCCAGAGATGTAGCCTGTCATTGAGGTAAAGCGGGCACCGGTTTTCACCAGCGCATCAATATCTTTTTGGGTCCAGTCCCAAATCTCCACGCCAAATCCCATAGCGTGAATGCGTTCAACGCGCTCAATGAATGGCAGATCAAGGAATACCATTTCAGCGCAGACCGACAGTGAGTAAGTAGACATATTTTAATCCTTAGAGCTTAATCGGCTGAGACTGTTGAACAGATGCGATACATGCCAGCGCGACTTCCAATGCATTACGTGCATCTTCACCGGATGCTTTCGGCGTGGCGCCCGTTGCAACGCAATGTACGAAGTCGGTCACTTCTGCAACATAGGCATCATGAAGTAGGTCAGTATCACGACGTGCTGTGTCAATAGAGATACCGTCAGCGGTGTAACGCACGCAGTTGTTCACATTGATATTTCCTGCCTGTAACATACCTTTACTACCGAAAACCTCACCACGAACGTCATAGCCATACACTGCCTGGAAGTTAGCTTCAGCAGTGGCGAACGCACCATTGTCGAAGCAAATATTCACGACTGCGGTGTCCAGCAGGCCACGATCTTTAAAATCGGGCCGCACTAATGCATCGGCAACCGCATAAACACGGGTGGGTTTCGCGCCCGGATTAAGGTGCAGCAGGATGTCAAAATCGTGGATCAGTGTTTCAAGGAAAATGGTCCAGTGCGGGATTGGCGTTGGATCCCCCAGACCGGGGTCGCGAGTCGTTGAACGCAACAGTTGTGGTACGCCAATTTTACCCGCTTTTATCTCTTCATACGCTGTAGCAAAACCACTAGCAAATCGACGGTTGAAACCTACCTGTAGAGCAACTCCGGCTGTTTTAGCCGCATTAATGGCTTTATCTGCATCTTCCAGGGTGACTGCCATTGGCTTCTCACAAAATACACCTTTACCCGCTTTGGCTGCGGCGACGACCAGTTCAGCGTGGGTACGTGCCGGAGAAGCGATCACAACGGCATCGATTTCAGGATCGTTCAGCAGATCTTGCGGATCCGTATACGATTTTTTTGCTCCCAGTCTGGCGGCTAATTTTTCTGCTGCGCCCGGAACCGGATCGGCAACGGCAATCAGAGTTGCGCCTGGTACACGTTGAGCAACAGTTTCACCATGAAAACTGCCCATACGACCTGCGCCAATAAGACCGATGCGTACAATGTTTTTAACTGACATCTCATTCTCCTTAGATATAGGGTATTGGTTAATTATTTTTGCGAAACAGATTTTGGCGTGACGAGCATCTCCTGCTCGCCGCCAAACCGACGGGATTTTGAAAGCATTAACGGTTCGATATGTTCCAGCGAAACACCCTTGGTTTCCGGCAGAAAACGGCCAACAAACCAGAAAGCGATAATGCTGAATCCGCTGCATAACAGCAGAGGGAATGCCCCATGGAAATGCTCCATTAATACAGAATTGCGGTTCATCATCGGGAAGCTCTGAGTAACGATGAAGTTCGAAATCCACAGGGAGCAAAACGCATAACCCATGGCAACGGCCCGCATGCGATTAGGGAAGATCTCAGATATCAGTAACCAGGCTCCGAGGCTCCAGGACATACCAAACACAAAAATAAATCCGACTAAGCCGACGACCGGGAGATACCCTTTTGCTTCACTCATAAAGGCCCATGAGGTGAATAACAGGAAGGCAGCACAGCCCAATGCCCCCCAGCGTAGCAACGGGATTCGTCCGACGCGGTCAAAGGCCACCAGCGCAATGCTCACTCCAGCCAATAGTGCGAGGCCAAGGAAAATACTCTGAAAGAGGGAATCCTGTGTGTTTCCGGTAACGTTTTGTAGAAGTGAAGGCGCAAAGTACATCAGGATATTGATGCCGGAGACCTGCTGTAAGACGGCGATAGCGCAGCCTATCCACAGGATGTAAGACGATTTTTTATCCCGCAGAATGCCATGAGATGTTGGTGTACTCTGCAAAGCAGAATCGGTGGCGATGGAGATGCGAATATCAGCATATAAGCGCTCGGCATGTCCTGGGTTGGACAGCGAGGTCAGTACCTTCAGTGACTTTTCTCTCTGGTTGCGCATCGCATACCAGCGTGGCGATTCTGGCATAAAGAAAGCCATCACAAGGAATAGCACGCAGGGAATGAGTGCAGATGCCAGCATCCAACGCCAGCCCATAGACACGACCCATTCATGCGCCATTCCTCTGGCAATCAGGTAATTTACGATGTAAACAACTAATTGACCGCCTACCATCAGCATCTGCTGCATTCCCAGCATCCGACCACGAAGGTCTTTCGGGGATACTTCCGCGATATAGAGAGGGGTAACAGCTGATGCCATACCCACGGCCAATCCGCCAATCATACGGTAGATAACAAACCAGGTGAGATCATTGGCTAATGCCGACCCGATAGCGGAAATGGTGAACAGAATAGCTGTGACGATCAAGGTTACTTTGCGGCCAAAACGGTCTGTGAAGCGTCCGACCCCCCAGGCACCCGCAATACAACCCAGAATGACGTTTGAAACTGCCCATCCGCTTTCCGCTGGTGAGAGTGACAAATGTTCAGTAAGCGGATCTATGACGCCAGAAATAACGGAAGCATCGTAACCGAGTATGATCCCGCTAATAGATGCAATGGCACATATGAATATGAGGTAAGGCACGTTGTGCTTTCGTGTAGACATTTCATTTTACTCCATATTGATTTTTCTAGTTTATGTCTTTGTAGGGAGACACTGTTCTAATAGCAACAGATGTGCCAAATCGCATCTCGATGTTTCATAAAGAAATAAAAATAGATAACGATCACAATATGTTCATAAAAAAGACACAATGACACAACATGTATATAGAATGAACATATTAAAATTTACAGAGAATGAAATAGATGAGCCAAAGCATCAGTGATATCTGGGATGAAGAATGCGAGCGGATTGCCCGGCTTAACCATGAACAAGGTTTTGCTCAGTACACCGATGAACTGGATAGAGCCTGGGCAAAGTTCGAAAAGGGGGAAAAACCTAAAGGATTACGCTCTGTTGTTCATGCATCATGGCTACGAAGCCATACCAATGGCATAGATGCGCATCACTTCGAATATCAATTTTGCGAACAGGGGGAACTGCGCCGAATCATGGCGAGAAATTCACTACTGATTTCCATCGCTCGTGAAATCATGCGTAACTTGCTGGCCTACAACCCTGATGGACATATCAACCTGACAGATGCTAACGGAGTGACCCTACATTATTGCGGCCAGGACTTGACGCCGATCGGTAGTATTCTTTGCGAAACGGTACAAGGTACAAACTGTACTGGACGTTGTCTCAAAGAGAACCGGCTGGTCTATTTGCTGAGCGCTGAGAACTATAAAGAAGCGCTACGCGTACGAGGTAAACATTGCGCGGCAGCTCCCATCAGAGATGAAAACGGTGGAATGCTTGGCATTCTGACCCTTACTGCTGATCCTGGTTGTTTCCATTACCATACATTAGGCACAGTTCAGGCTGCCGCAGAAGCGATATCTCAGCAACTTATTCTGCGTCGGTTGGTAAACGAGCAGGAGTCGGTGATGGAGTCACTTAATGAAGGGGTTTTGGTTATCAGCGAGTTGGGGGTGATTCGTCAGTTAAATTGTTATGCCCGTAAGGTATTAGGTATTCAGGAAGATGTCCTTTTTCGCGATGTTGACGAAGTATTATGCCCAGATGGCTGTTCAGTTAAAGCATTACCAGCCAGTAAAGACCGTAATATTACGTTCTGTCCCGTATCTGATTCTCGTATTTCATGTGTGATCTCTGTAGTCATCACGCCTGAAGGTGGTCGAGTGATTTCGATGCGTGACAACCGACGCGTACGCGACATGACTCATCGTGTTATTGGTAGTACCGCCATCTACAACTTCGATATGATCCTCGGTGAGTCACGTGTGATGCAGGATACACGCAATAAGGCCCGAAGCGTGGGGCGAAGCGATAGTACTGTTCTCCTGACTGGAGAAAGCGGAACAGGAAAAGAGCTTTTTGCTCAGTCAATTCATAACGGTAGTCATCGTAATTCAGGACCTTTTCTCGCGGTTAACTGTGGTGCTATTCCTCGAGATCTCGTGCAGAGTGAATTATTTGGCTATGAGGATGGTGCATATACTGGTTCAAAGCGAGGTGGTGCAGCGGGGAAATTCGAGCTTGCTGATGGTGGTACACTATTTCTGGACGAAATAGGCGATATGCCACTTGAAGCGCAGGCTAGCCTTTTGAGAGTATTGCAAGAAGGTGAAGTGATGCGTATAGGCGGCAAGCGTCCGATGAAGGTTAACGTCAGAATTATTGCTGCAACCAATCGGGATCTAAAAAAAGATATCGAACATGGTTCCTTCCGCCGTGACCTCTATTTTCGTCTTAATGTTATTAGCTTGCCTATTCCACCATTAAGAGCAAGAAAAGAAGATCTTAGAGAACTAGTAGAATGGTTTTGCGAAAAAATCAGTCGAGCATTCAATCGAAACTGCGTGAAATTTTCAGATTCTGCCCTTAGTCATATGGAAAACTACGACTGGCCAGGTAATGTTAGAGAACTGGAGAACATCGTCGAACGAACAATAAACCTCACAGAAGCTGAGGTAATAAATGATAAAGACTTACCCGATGAATTACAGAATTCTGTCTGTAATGCTTTGGCTGTTCATGATGGACGCACAAAAAACTATAATCTTAAGGATAGTGAAAAAATGATCATTGAACGCTGTCTGATAGAGAAAAAAGGTAATCTGCGACAGGTTGCTATCGCACTTAATCTTTCACGTGGAGCACTTTACAATAAATTAAAGCGCTACGATATTGAGGCAAATGAATATCGAAAACTCAATCCTGAGTGCTAAATAATAATTCTAATTTTAGAGGGCACATTAAATCATCTCACTTTAAGTAAATCGGCAAATCTTGTCGTATATCGAGGCGAGAGCATTTCTCGCTTCATCTGCCAGGCAGCCTGGATCCCCTGTTCTGCAAAATACAGCGTTCCCCTTCCGTCCTTTGCATTGAGTTGGGCGAGAACTTTCATCAGTTTCTCGCTGTTCCTCCGTGGAGCGTTATCATCGAAGAGGTTAAGTTGCGCTACGCCCTGGCTGTAGAATTCCCCAAGCATAACGCCTGCTTTCTGATAGCGATGCCCGTCTCGCCAGACTGCATCGAGGCATTTCGTCGCCGCGGTAATTATGTCCCGGCTATCCATATCGCATGCGCTATCGATTAATCCTGAAGCTTTTCATTCACCGTTGCCATTTGCACCACCCGGGTTACTCAGTCCGCCGGCCAGCGCGACTTGCTGATTTCGCAGCTCGTCGATTACCTCTTCGGGCTTCGCATCTGGTGACGGCGTCACTAAGCGGCCATGCGCGCTGAACAGGCGCTGGCCTGCGGAATGAGAAAGCGTGAGAAGAAAGCGTCAAGGCGCGACGCTTTCGGCAGGGGCGGTCGCGGCCTGGCGGGGACGTGGCCGCGATCGGGGGGGATGTAAACCGCGATGAAACGGGTAGTCAGGAAGGCTATCGGTTGGCTAGGTCCCTTTTCTCACCAGGCGGGCGGCCTGGACAAAGACCTCATCCTCCACCCCATCCCCCTTCTGTCTGCCCAGCCGCACCAGCTCATCCACGATACTCCCCTGATTAATCTGCTTTTGGGTCGCCACTAAGCTAATGACCGCCGCGCCGATAGCCATGCCAATCAATGCCGTTTGTTCATCTTTATCTTTCATGGTGTCGCTCCGTCTGTCCTCATCAGAAAGGCTAGCAAAAGATAGCCACTGCTCCATTTCAAATTCACTTTCTTTACGCCTGCTGGAAAAGGCAGGCGCCGAGTTGACCTCGCTTCCTTGCTATGGCGATAGCGCATAACGCTGTCGCACCACGTCGGGTCTTTTATTTGGCCGAATTCACGCGTCGCGGAAATAAATAAAAATAACGCGCGTGCCTGAGGCAAAAAAAAGAAATAACTATTTAAGCGACAAATCCAGATTATTCCATTAGGGAATGGCTGAGATGCTAATATTTCATTTCCCCAACGATTTTAAGAAGCCTATAGTTTTTTTGCCTGCAGAACATCCACTTAGGTTAAAAGACATAAGGATATAATTATGATTGTTTCAGCCCCCAGCGATTATCGCGAAGCCGCTCGTCGCCGTCTGCCCCGTTTCCTTTTTGACTATATTGACGGTGGCGCGGTGGCGGAAAATACCATGAACGCCAATGCCGCCGAGCTCGCCTCGGTCGCCCTTCGCCAGCGCGTGCTGTGCGGGGCGGGTGAACCGACGCTGGCCACCACCATCCTTGATGCCCCGTGGGCGATGCCCGTGGCGCTGGGGCCGGTCGGCGCCACCGGCATGTATGCCCGCCGCGGCGAAGTCCAGGCGGCCCGCGCCGCCTCCCGCGCCGGGATCCCTTACACGCTGTCCACCGTGTCGGTCTGCTCCATAGAGGAGGTGGCGAGCCACGCCAGCGGCGCGCTCTGGTCCCAGCTGTACGTCCTGAAAGATCGCGGCTACATGCGTAACGCGCTGGAGCGCGCCTGGGCCGCCGGCATGAAAACCCTGGTATTCACTGTCGATATGCCGATCCCCGGCTCACGGTATCGGGACAACCGCTCAGGAATGTCCGGGCCGCACGCCACCTTGCGACAGTATCTTCAGGCCTGCACCCACCCGCGCTGGGCAATGAACGTCGGCCTGGCGGGCAGGCCTCTGTCGTTCGGTAATATCGAAGCCTATACCGGCCACAAAATGACCATGGACGACTATATGGGGTTTATCAGCAACAACTTCGACCCGTCCATCGCCTGGCACGATCTGGAGTGGATCCGCGACAGCTGGCCAGGAAAGCTGATCATCAAAGGGATCCTTGATGCCGAGGATGCGCGCAATGCCGTGCGGCTGGGCGCCGACGGCATTGTGGTCTCCAATCACGGCGGCAGACAGCTCGATGGCGCCATCCCCACCGCCCGGGCGCTGCCGCGGGTGGCGGAGGCGGTCGGCGACGATCTGACGGTCCTTGCCGACTCCGGAGTGCGCTCCGGCGTGGACGTTATTCGCCTGCTCGCCCTCGGCGCGAAGGGGGTCCTGCTTGGTCGGGCCTATATTTATGCCCTGGCCGCCGCGGGCGAAGCGGGCGTGGCGCACCTGCTGCGCTTATTTGCCGAGGATATGAAGGTCACCATGACCCTCACCGGCGCCACCTCCCCCTCGGCCATCAGCCTTGATTGCCTCGACCGGCTGGAAAAAGATCAACAGCGCAGCCGTGCGGTCCCGGTATCCCTATCTGCCTGACGCAGCCCGGGGCCGGGCCTGACCGCGTGCCTTGGCCCGGCAACCGAAATTACCCCTGCGGGTCCAGCGCCGGCCGTTGCGCTGCGTCAGCCGGGCGCGCCGGGCGGATGCGGAACCAGATCGCATACATGGCCGGCAGGAAGATAAGGGTCATGATGGTTCCCCCCAGCGTCCCGCCAATCAGCGTATAGGCGAGCGTCCCCCAGAAAACCGAATGCGTCAGCGGAATGAACGCCAGGATCGCCGCCAGCGCGGTCAGCAGAACCGGACGGGCTCGCTGCACCGTCGCCTCCACCACCGCGTGGAACGGATCGAGCCCCGCCTGCTGGTTATGGTGAATTTGACCAATCAGGATCAGCGTATTTCGCATCAGGATCCCCGACAGGGCGATCAGGCCCACAAGGGCATTGATGCCAAACGGCTGATTGAACAGCAGCAGCGTCGGCACCACGCCAATCAGCCCCAGCGGGGCGGTCAGGAAGACCATGACCATCGCCGACAGGGAGCGCACCTGCAGGATAATGATCAGCAGCGTGAGGGCGATCATGATCGGAAATAACGGCACCATCGCCCGGGTGGCTTTGCCGGACTCCTCGATTGACCCCGCCGTCTCGATGCGATACCCCGGCGGCAGGGAGTCGATAATGGGCTGCAGCGACGTCATCAGCGCGGTGGATACATCCGGCGGCTGCAGGTTATCCGCGACATCGCCCCGGACGGTAATGGTCGGCGTGCGGTCGCGACGACGGAGCAGGGGTTCTTCCATCCTGATCTCGACTTCACCGATCTGCGACAAGGGAACTCGCTGCCCGTCGCTGCCCACCAGGGTGAAATCGGCGATTTTCGCCGGATCCAGACGGATATCCCCCGCCGCGCGGCCGATGACCTGCACGGCGCGAATATCTTCCCGGACGGTGGTGATGGGGATCCCTGACAGCAGGAACTGCAGCTGCCGGGCGACGGCCTGGGAGCTGAGCCCACTCGCCTGCAGCCGGTCCTGATTGAGGCTGAAATGCATCACCGGCACGCGCGAACCCCAGTCGCTATTGACGGTGCGCATCAGCGGACTGGCCTGCAGCACCGATTTCACCCGATCGGCGATGTCGCGCAGGGTATGCGGATCGGGCCCCATCACCCGCCAGGCGACCGGATACGGCGAATAAGGACCAAAAACCAGCTGCGTGACGCGCACCCGCGCCTGCGGCGCCAGGCCATTGGCCACCGCCTCCCGCAGCCGCAGCTTAAGCGCCTCGCGAGAGGCCGGGCCGTCGGTCAATACCACCAGTTTGGCAAAGGAGGGGTCCGGCAACTCCGGGGCCATCGCCAGGTAAAAGCGCGGCGCGCCCTGGCCGATATAGCTGGTGACAATCTTCGCCTCCGGCTGCTGCTGCAGCCAGCGCTCAATATTCGCCGTCGCGGCGCTGGTCTGAATAATCGACGACCCGTAAGGCATCTGCACCTCAACCAGCACTTCCGGGCGATCGGAGGTGGGGAAAAACTGCTTTTTCACCACGCTCATTCCCAGTAACGCCACCATAAACAGCACCACCACCCCGGCGGCCACGCGCCATTTGCGGGCGATAACCCGGGTCAGCAGCCGGCGAAAGCGCTGATAGCGTGGGGTGTCGTACAGCGCGGCGTGGCCCGCCGCCGCGGACTTCCTCTCCGGCAGCAGGTGCACGCCCAGCCAGGGGGTAAAAATCACCGCCACAATCCAGGAGGCAATCAGCGCGATACCGACGATCCAGAACACATTGCTGGCATACTCCCCGGCGGTGGATTGCGCAAACCCGTTGGGCATAAAGCCCACCGCCGTCACCAGGGTGCCGGCCAGCATCGGCGCCGCGGTATGGCTCCAGGCATAAGCCGAGGCTTTGAGACGGTCGTACCCCTCCTCCATTTTGACCACCATCATTTCGATGGCGATAATGGCATCATCCACCAGCAGCCCCAGGGCGAGGATCAGCGACCCGAGGGTGATGCGGTCGAAGTTTTTGCCGGTGGCCGCCATCACCACAAACACTACGGCCAGGGTGAGCGGCACCGCCGCCGCGACCACCACCCCCACGCGCCATCCCATGCTGACAAAGCACACCGCCATCACCACCAGCAGGGCGACAAAGAATTTGATCATGAACTCATCGACCGCGGCGCTGATATTCACCGACTGATCGGTCACTTTCGTCAACGACATGCCGAGCGGCAGGCTCTGATTGATGCTGGCCGTTTCGGCGTCCAGCGCTTTCCCCAGCGCCAGTCCATTCCAGCCCTCGCGCATCACCACGCCGAGCAGCAGCGCCGGTTCGCCCTGATTGCGGATCAGGAAGGTGGCGGGATCTTCATACCCCCGCTCAACCGTGGCGACATCGGCGAGCTTCAGCGTTCTGCCTCCGGCAATTATCGGCGTGTCGCGGATCTGCTGCAGGCGGTCGAACGCCCCGTCGAGGCGGATAAAGATCTGCCCGCCGCGGGTCTCGATAGCCCCGGCCGCGGTCAGCACATTCTGACTGTTCAGCGCGGCAAAAATCGCCTCCGGCGAGAGCCCCAGGGTGGCAAGACGGTCATGAGAAAACGCGAGATAAATGCGCTCCGCCTGTTCGCCGAGAATATTCACTTTTTTCACCCCGGGAACATGCAGCAGCTGCTGGCGCAGGGCTTCGGCATCACGCACCAGCTGCCGGGGCGGCTCTCCCCGCGCTTTCAGCGCAAAAAGGGCAAAGGTGACATCGGCGAATTCGTCATTCATCATCGGACCGGAGACGCCGGCAGGCAGGTTTTTCGCCTCATCGCCCAGCTTCTTGCGCGCCTGATAAAACTGCTCCGGCACCTCGGAAGGCGGGGTCTGATCCTGCAGCGATAAGGTGATCAACGCCATCCCGGGGCGGGTATAGGTCTCGGTGCGATCGTACCACTTCAGCTCCTGGAGCCGTTTCTCCAGCGGCTCGGCGACCTGATCCTGCATCTCCTGCGCGGTGGCGCCCGGCCAGACGGTGATGACCGTCATTTGCTTGACCGTGAAGGGCGGATCTTCCGCCCGCCCGAGCCCGAAGAAGGCCACCAGCCCGGCGACCGAAATAAGGATAATCAAAAACAGGGTCACCGACCGCTCGCGGACGGCCAGCGCGGAGAGATTAAAACGTCCGTCGCTCATGGCTGGCTCCCGGCGGCAGTATGCTCGCGTCGTTCCGCCAGCCGCACCGTCTCGCCCTGGTGCAGCAGATGGGCGCCCAGAGCGACGATCGGCTCCCCGGGCTTCAGCGGACCGGTCACCCGCGCCGTTTCATCATTCAGGCCGACCACCGTCACCGGTTGCCAGGAGACGGTGGCCGGGCGGGAGGCAACGCGCCAGACGCCAGGGCCGTTGCCCGGATCGTAGACCGACGCCAGGGGCACCTCCAGCACCTCGCCTGGCCCCTGGTCGTTGCCGATGCGCAGGGTTACGGTAGACCCCAGCGGGGCGTTCGCCAGCGCGCCGTTCAGCACATAGCGCGCTTCAAAGGTGCGGGTAGCAGTGTCAGCTGCGTCCGAAAGCAGGCGCAGGGTTGCGGTGACCGGCTGAGATTCGCTGCCATAGCGTGTCGCCAGGGCCTCGCTGCCGACCGCCGGGCGCAGCGTCTCCGGAAGCTGCACCCGCGCTTCGCGCTGCCCCGCTCGCGCCAGGCGGATCACCACCTGCCCGGCGCTGACCACCTGCCCCGGCTCGGCGAGCGTTTCCACCACCACGCCGTCAGCATCCGCCAGCAGTCCGGCATAGCCGGTGGCGTTTTGCGCCACGTTTGCCTGCGCCTGGGCCGCGCTGAGGTCGGCTCTCGCCGCCTCTGCCGCCGCGTTGAACTGATCGAACTCCGCCGCCGAGACGGCGCCGCTGGCCACCAGGCCGCGATAGCGGGCCAGATCGTTAGCCGCCTTTTTGGCTCGTGCCCGCGCGGCGTCGACCGCCCGCTGTTGGGACTGCGCCTGCAGGGCAAGATCAGCCGGATCGAGGCGCAACAGCAGTTGACCGCGCCGGACGCTCTGCCCGGTCTCTACCAGCCGTTCAAGGACTTTTCCCGCCACCCTGAAGCCGAGGTCGCTTTGGGTACGAGCCACCACCACGCCGGTAAAGGCTCGCGAGCTGGCCTCCGCGCGCTCGACGGTGGCCACCCGCACCAGCGGCGGCCGCGTGCGGGGATCGTCATGGTCGGCAGGTTCGCCGCAGCCCGTGAGGGCCAACGGCAGGAGGCAGACGGCAAAATGGACGGCGTTGAGCCTGAGCATGGGTCACCTTAATGAAAAGACCGGTTGGTGAGCGCATTCTCAGACGAGTGACCAATAAAGTCAATAGTCACTAATCAGGGGGAGAGACTTCTCAGGATCAGGGAGGCAAGCAGCACCGCCGCGGTAGGCGCGGTGTCGAGATTGTATTGCAGCTGCACCGGGTTGATGAAAGGACACATCACCATATAGACCGCCAGGGTCGCCTCATCCAGCGGAGTTTTGCGCTCGAACTCGCCCGCCTGGCGGCCTTCGACAAGAATTTGACCAATCAGCTGCTGCAGATGACCGGCATACTGCTCCGTTGAGGGCCATTTATCGCGCGCCGCGACGGCGGCGATGTCGTACAGTTTGCGATCCTCGAAAAACAGTTCACTGCCGGCCTCGGTCAGCGCCCGGAAGAGGCGGCGCAGCTTTTCACTGGCGGAGGGGGCATCGGCGATGGCCTCGCTGACGGCCACCATGATCTTCTCCAGCCGGCTGGCGCAGATTGCCTCGCCAATCGCCTGCTTGGAGTCGAAAAACTTGTAGATATAGGCTTTGGAAAAGCCTATTGCTTTGGCGACATCGGTGACCGTGGTCTTTTCATAGCCATAGCGACTAAAGTGCGCCATGGCCGCGTCAAGAATCTGGTCGCGAACGCTGTGGTCAAGGGGGCCACGGCTTACTGGGGTAGGGGTATTTTTCGTCATCCGTTTAGCTTAATGCGATCGCTATCGTTTGACAACGAGTGACGTTATTATGATTTGGTCACAATAACGCCCCGCCCTGATCCTCTCTCTCGCCGCGTTACGCCTCACGCGCCTCATTATTTATCGCGCCGGCGGGCAGACAGCCCAGGCCTTGCAGCGTCATATGTACGGCACGATCGAGCGGGGTATGCGGCTCCGCGCCTAAAAAGGCCACCAGCTTATCGTTGCGCAGACGTACCGGCAGACGCCAGAGATAGTGCATCTCGACCATTTCGCGCAGGGTGGCGTTGAAGGGCGCCGCCAGCTTCACCAGCCACCAGGGAAAGGACTTCACTACCGCCCTGCCGCCATAGCGGGCGACCACCCGCTGGATCGCCTGGCTCATTTCGCTGCCGTCCGGGTCCCAGTGGCCCTGCATATGGAAGCGGGCAAACGGCTCAAGCTCATGCCTGCGGGCCAGCAGCGCGGCGATGGTGGCGGCGACGTCGGGCAGCCAGGCCCACTGGTGCCCCACGCCGATCGCCCCCGGTCGGCGAATGACGCCGGGAAGCTGACCGGGCCTGATCAGCCCCTGGGAAAACCAGCTATTCCCGGCGCGCGGACCAAAAAAATCCCCCGCCCGGACAATCAACGCCCGGCCGCCGCGCTGCACGTAAACCTCCAGCGCCTGCTCCATCTCCACCCGGATGGCGCCTTTGCGGGTCACCGGCTGTTGTGCGGCCTCTTCCGCAATCAGCGGAAAGGCATCCGGTCCATAGTTATAGACCGTGCCGGGCAGGACAACTAACGCCCGCTGTTGTTCGGCGGCCTGCAGGGTGTTGCGCAGCATAGGCAGTACCTGCTGCCGCCAGTGCCTGTAGCCCGGCGGATTGACCGCATGGACGATCACGTCGCAACCGGCAGCCGCCGCCGCCACCTGCCCGGCATCCAGCGCGTCGCCGGCTATCCACTGCATCCCCTCCTCGGGATCGCGCAGCTGGGCGCCGCGCTTCAGCGCCCGAACCTGCCAGTTGTCCGCCGCCAGCCGGCGGGCCACTTCCCCGCCGATGCCCCCGCTTGCTCCCAGAATAAGGACCTTGCCGCTGCTGTTCATCGTCTTTCCCCGTTCGCTAATGGATGCTTGACAGCCTACCTGCGGCTCATATCAAATGAAATTGCATATCATCATCGAGCGGCTATACATTTTTGTATGAATACCTCTATTCCCTGGGAGTGGTACCGAACCTTTCTCGCCGTCCTGCAGGAAGGCTCTTTATCGGGCGCATCGCGCACTTTGAACATCACCCAGCCGACGGCGGGGCGCCATATCGCCGGGCTGGAAGCCGCCCTCGGGCAGGCCTTATTTACCCGTTCGCAGACCGGCCTGCTGGCGACCGACGCGGCGCTGGCGCTGCAGGTGCACGCCGAGGCGATGGCCAACACCGCCCGGGCGCTGGCACGCACGGCGGCCAACTTTAGTCGCGACAGAACCGATCTGCATGGCGTGGTGCGCGTGGCCGCCAGCGAGGTGGTCGGCGCCGAGGTGCTGCCGCCGCTGATTGCCCGGCTCAGGCAGGCGTGCCCGAATATCGTCATCGAACTGATGCTCTCCAATCGGTTTCAGGATCTGCTTCACCGGGAGGCGGATATCGCGGTGCGGATGGTCGCTCCGCAGCAGGAGCAGCTTATCGCGCGGCGTCTCGGCAGGATCGAGCTCGGGCTGCATGCCGCCGATGCCTATCTGACCCGCCGGGGTCGGCCCGCTACGCCTGAGGAGCTTGACGGCCACGCGCTGATTGGTTTCGACAGCGCCACGCCCCTCGTTCGCCGGGCGCTTGAGCGCTACCCCCGTTTCCAGCGCGAGGCGTTCGCGATGCGCACCGATAGCGACCTCGCCCAGCTGAGCCTGATCCGCGCCGGGGCGGGGATCGGCATCTGCCAGGCGCCCCTTGCCGACGGCATCATTCCCCTGCGGCGAGTGCTGGCGGCCGACTTTTCTCTGCATCTCGAGACCTGGCTGGTGATGCATGAGGACCTGCGCCATAGCCCCGCCTGTAAGCGAGTATTTGATTTCCTCGCCGAGGGGTTGCAGGAGTATATTCGCGGCCCACTGGCGCGCTGAGCCACCCGCCTCGCGGGCAACTCCTTCCCTGCTGAAATAGTCACTCATTGACACTGTAAATACGGCATTGTATAAAACCCCGCCTCAATAATGAGTTTCATTTGCATTACTTCCATTTGCTGGTCATCCACTCGCCTGTTTACAAGGATAGCGTTTAATGAAGAAGGTCCTCTGCGCGTTAGGCTTGATGTTCACCGCCGTCAGTTCCGCGCTGGCAACAACCTACCCCCTGACGATTGAAAACTGTGGCTATCAGGAGACCTTCACCCGGCCGCCGGAGCGCGTGGTCGCGCTGGGGCAAAATACGGTCGAAATCCTGCTGCTGCTTGGGCTGCAAAAGCAGGTGGTGGCCAGCGCCTTCTGGCCGACCAGGGTATTACCGCAGCTGGCTGAGCAAAACGCGAAGATTAAAACCCTGACGGTGGAAATCCCGAGCCTGGAATCCGTACTGGCGCAAAATCCCGATTTCGTTCCCGCCCAGTTGCCGCTGCTGCTGGGGCCGGAAAGCAAAGTCGCCAAGCGTGAAGATCTCGCGACCGTCGGCGTGAACAGCTACGTGTCGCCGGGGATGTGCGCCACCAAAAAGGCTACCGGCGATATGTACGGCAGCCGGCAGAAGCTGTGGGACATGACCTGGCTGTATCAGGAAATTAGCGATTTTGCCCGCATTTTCAACGTGGAAGATCGTGGCCAGGCGCTGATCGCCGATTTCAAAAAACGTGAAGCCGACCTGCGTCAGGAGTTCGGTAAAAGCAAAAAAGATCTCTCCTTCGTCTTCTGGTTCTCCAGCGCCTCGCCGTCGGCCGATGCCTATGTCGGCGGCAAAAACAGCGCCTCCGGCTTTATCGCCAGCGTGCTGGGCGGACATAACGCCATTACCGCCGAGACCGAATGGCCCACGGTAAGCTGGGAGAGCATCATTGCCGCCAACCCTGACGTGATCGTGGTCTCAAGCCTGGATCGTAACCGCTGGGCGCTGGATAAGGCCGAGGAGAAGATCAAATTCCTCAAAAGCGATCCCGCCGTCAGCCAGCTGGAGGCAGTGAAAAAAGGCCATATCGTGGTGATGGACGGCCAGGCGATGAATCCGACCATCCGCACCCTTTACGGCGCGGAACAGGTGGGCGAACAGCTGAGAAAAATGGGGCTTAACTGATGAGCGTCGCCGTGCTTCAGACGCGCCGCAGCATGCTGCTCACCGGCTGGTGCGTCGTGGCAGTGTTCGTGCTGGCGCTGGTGATAGCGGTAGGCGTCAGCGTTGGCGAACTGCCCATCCCGCTGCACAACGTCTTTTACGCTATCAGCAATAAAACCGGCTTAACCGCGGTGCCTCTCAATCGTATCTACGAGAGCGTCATCTGGGACTTCCGCCTCAGCCGCGCCCTGGTCGCCGCCTGCTGCGGCGCCGGCCTGGCTATCTGCGGCGCCGTGCTGCAAAGCCTCCTGAAGAACGCCCTCGCGGAGCCCTACGTACTCGGCGTCTCCGCCGGGGCCTCCACCGGCGCGGTATCAATCGTGGTGCTGGGCCTTGGCGCCGGGGCGATCTCCCTCTCCGCCGGGGCGTTTGCCGGAGCCTTCGCCGCCTTCGCCTTTGTCGCCTTTCTGACCAACGGCGCGCGCGGCGGCAATGAGCGCACCATCCTGGCGGGCGTCGCCGCCTCGCAGTTATTTAACGCTCTCACGGCCTACACCATCAGCACCTCCGCCAGCGCGCAGCAGGCGCGCGATGTGATGTTCTGGCTGCTGGGCAGCTTCAGCGGCGTCCGCTGGCCCGAATTCCAGCTGGTCCTGGTAGTGGTTCTTGCGGGCCTGGCGGTCTGCCTGTGGTATGCCCGGGCGCTGGACGCATTCACCTTCGGCGACGATGCCGCCGCTTCGCTGGGCATTGCCGTGCCGCGCGTGCGCCTGATCCTCTTCACCACCGCGGCGGTGATCACCGCCACCATCGTCAGCATGGCCGGCTCGATCGGCTTTGTCGGCCTGGTGGTGCCCCACGTGATGCGCTTCTTCTTTGGCCCGCTGCACCGGACGTTGCTGATCGCCAGCGCGCTGGCGGGGGCGATCCTGATGGTGCTGGCGGACATTGCCTCGCGCCTGCTGATTGCCCCGCAAAGTCTGCCGGTCGGGGTGGTGACCGCTCTGGTTGGGGTGCCTTTCTTCGCCGTGATTATCTACCGCTCAAGGAATAAGTGATGAGTATTTGCGCTGAAAATATCACCTGGAAGGCAGGCAAAAAGGTCATCGTCAATACGGTCTCGCTGCGGGTGTCGCGCGGCGAAACGGTGGGACTGCTGGGGCCCAACGGCTGCGGCAAATCCTCGCTGCTGCGGGTTCTGGCGGGCCTGCGCCGCCCGGATGCGGGTCGCGTCACCCTCGACGGCCAGGACATCGCCAGGATGGCGAAAAAGCAGCTCGCCCGCCGGGTGGCGTTCGTCGAGCAACACGGCATGACTGAGGCCAATATGCGGGTGCGCGACGTCGTGCGCCTGGGGCGTATTCCGCACCACTCGCCGTTCTCAAACTGGAGCGCTCAGGATGACGAGGCGGTCACCGCCGCGCTGCAGCGGGTGGCGATGCTGGAGAAAAGCGACCAGGGATGGCTGAGCCTCTCCGGCGGCGAGCGGCAGCGGGTGCATATCGCCCGCGCCCTGGCGCAGAACCCAAGCGAGATCCTGCTGGATGAACCCACCAACCATCTGGATATTCACCATCAAATGCAGCTGATGCAGTTGATCAGCGAGCTGCCGGTGACCAGCATTGTGGCCATTCACGATCTTAATCATGCCGCGATGTTCTGCGATTCGCTGATCGTGATGCAGCAGGGGCAGATCCTCGCCAGCGGGACGCCGGAGGAGATTTTGTCCGAAGCGCTGCTGTGGGACGTTTTCCGGGTGAAAACCAAAATCGAGATCTCCCCGTACCACGGTAAAAAGCACATTCATTTCATCGTTTAGGTTTGGCGTATATGCCTCTCTTCTCCCTGCGCCCTGCGGCGACCCTCTGGCCTCCCGTTTTACTGGGAAGCCAGTTCGTTTTTAATATTGGCTTTTATGCGGTCGTCCCTTTCCTTGCCCTCTTCCTGCGCGACGAGATGCTGCTCTCCGGCGGGCTTATCGGCCTGATCCTCGGGCTGCGCACCTTCTCCCAGCAGGGCATGTTTATCATCGGCGGGACGCTGGCCGACCGCTATGGCGCTAAGGCGATCATCCTCGCCGGCTGCGTGGTTCGCGTCGCCGGCTATCTGCTGCTGGCGTGCGGCACAACGCTGGAGCCTATTATCCTCGGCGCCTGCCTGACCGGCGTCGGCGGAGCGCTGTTTTCTCCGTCGATCGAGGCCCTGCTGGCGCGGACCGGTACCCACAGCCAGGCCAACGGAAAACGCAGCCGCGCCGAGTGGTTTGCGCTGTTTGCAGTGTGCGGTGAACTGGGGGCGGTTATCGGACCGGTGGCCGGAGGGCTGCTGAGCGGGATCGGCTTTCGACATATCGCCCTCGCCGGCGCGGGGCTATTTCTTCTGGCGCTGCTGGTGCTCTTTTTCTGTCTGCCCGCCGACGGGCAGCGGACACAAACGCGCAGCCGGGTGCCGTGGTGGACCCCTTTGCGTCAGCCGCGCTTTGTCGCGTTTATTATCGCCTACAGCTCATGGCTGTTGAGCTATAACCAGCTGTACCTCGCCCTGCCGGTGGAGATCCAACGCGCCGGAGGCCGTGAGCAGGATCTGGCGCCGCTTTTTATGCTGGCCTCGCTATTGATTATTACCCTGCAGCTTCCTCTCGCCCGTTTCGCCCGACGTATTGGCGCCGTGCGCATTCTGCCGGTGGGCTTTCTGCTGCTGTCGGCTTCTTTTGTCAGCGTGGCGTTATTCGCCGCCTCGTCGCCCGCCGAAGGCTGGCTGCGATTATTGCCGTCGGCCTGCTTTGTCACGCTGCTCACCCTCGGCCAGATGCTGCTGGTGCCCTCAGCCAAGGATCTGATCCCGCTGTTCGCCGAGGAGTCGAAGCTGGGCGCCCACTACGGGGCGCTCGCCACGGCGGGGGGTTGCGCGGTGTTAGCCGGGAATTTGCTGCTCGGCCATATGCTGGACCAGGCGCTCACCCCCTCGCCGCAGGCGGTCTATCCCTGGCTTCTGCTGGCGCTGTTTCCGTTGTGCAGCGCCGTGGCCCTGCGGGCGATCTGCCGCCCGCTGGCGGCAACCTGACGCTGAGCGGGCAACGGCCCGCTCAGGAAGTTAACCGGGGGAAGCGCACGGAGGCCAGCCCGCCTTATTGTGCCGCCAGCTCGCGGCGAACGATCTCGGCGCCGGCGCTTAAGGCGTGCAGTTTGCCGGTCGCAACCTGGCGCGGCAGCGGCGCCATACCGCAGTTGGTGGACGGATAGAGCTTGTCGGCATCGACGAACGCCAGCGCCTTGCGCAGGGTAGCGGCCACCTCTTCCGGGGTTTCGATAGCATGGCTGGCCACATCGATGGCTCCGACCATCACCTTTTTACCGCGGATCAGTTCCAGCAGATCCATCGGCACCCGCGAGTTGTGGCACTCGAGAGAGATAATATCTAGGGACGATTTCTGCAGCTGTGGGAAGGCCTCCTCATACTGACGCCACTCAGAGCCCAACGTTTTTTTCCAGTCGGTATTGGCCTTGATGCCGTAGCCGTAGCAGATATGCACCGCCGTCTCGCACTTCAGCCCTTCGGTGGCTCGTTCCAGCGCGGCGATCCCCCAGTCGTTCACCTCATCGAAGAAGACGTTGAAGGCCGGCTCATCGAACTGAATAATATCGACCCCGGCGGCCTCTAACTCTTTCGCTTCCTGATTGAGGATTTTGGCGAACTCCCAGGCCAGCTTTTCCCGGCTTTTATAGTGGTTGTCATACAGCGTGTCGATCATGGTCATTGGGCCCGGCAGCGCCCATTTAATCGGCTGACTGGTGAGCTGACGCAGATAGCGCGCGTCCTCAACGAAGACCGGTTTCTGGCGCTCCACGGCGCCCACCACGGTTGGAACACTGGCCTCATAGCGGTTACGAATTTTCACGATCTCGCGTTTGGCAAAATCAACGCCGCTGAGGTGCTCAATAAAGGTGGTGACAAAGTGCTGCCGCGTTTGCTCGCCGTCGCTGACAATATCGATCCCGGCCCGCAGCTGGTCGTCGAGGGACAAACGCAGGGCGTCGCGCTTGCCGGCCAGTAATTCTTCGCTGGACAGTTTCCAGGGCGACCACAGGGTCTCTGGCTGCGCCAGCCAGGAAGGTTTCGGTAAACTGCCGGCGGTCGATGTCGGAAGCCATGTTTTCATAATCAGTAGCCTTTTATTTTGGTTTAGCAAAGCGCGAAGTTAGCAGACCATTGCTCAAGCAACGTCTTGTGCGGGTTGATAAAATGTTGTTGTGTAAATTTACCCTGCTCTATCGCCAACAGGCTGCGCTCTTCCCGGTCATAAACAATTTTGGTGACGGAATGATCCAGGTGATTGAGATTGGGCTGATAGTATTGCCCCGCCGCAGAATTCGCGTTGTAGATCTCCGGTCGGTATATTTTCTGAAACGTCTCCATCGTGCTGATGGTCGCGATCAGCTCCAGGCTGGTGTAATCGCTGAGCAGATCGCCGGAAAAATAGAAGGCCAACGGCGCGACGCTATGTTTTGGCATAAAATAGCGCACCTGCAGCCCCATTTTGCTGAAATAGCGCTCGGTCAGCGAGACGCCTTCCTGGGCATATTCAATGCCGAGGACCGGATGTTCGTTGCCAGTGCGACGGTAAACATCTTTGCTGGATACGCTCAGGCAAATCACCGGCGCCTTGCTGAAGCTGGTCTTATAGGCGCTGGATTGCACGAAATCCTTAAAGATATTGCCGTGCAGCTCGCCAAAGTTTTCGGGCACGCTGAAGCGGTTTTGGTCTTTATTATGCTCCAGCAGCAGCACGCTAAAATCATAATCCCGCACATACGAAGAGAAGTTATTGCCGACGATACCGGCATGGCGCTCACCGGTTTTTTTATCGACAATATGCGTTTGCAAGATCTCTATCACCGGAAAACTGGCGGCATCCTGAGCAATATTCATCTCGACAGAAATAATATCCAGTTCCACCGCATAGCGATCGTTGTAGGGATTATCCCAGTGCGCCAGGGTATTAAACCGGTTATTCATCATGATTAACGTATTGCGCAGATTGTCCTGACGGCTCTCCCCTCTGGCCAAATTGGCAAAGTTGGTGGTAATACGCGTATTTTCCGCAGGGTTATAATTTTCATCAAACCGGCTGCGCTTAATCGTATAGGTAAATTCGTTATTCATGGCGATTGTCCATCCTGGTGTCGGGCATAAAGCGGAATAAGCGGAGTATTTTCCACAGGCGACGCAGAGTCAGACCTGGCGCGCTTCAACCGGTAAATGTTGTTGATTCGTTAATGGGTCTATTTTTGCCAGAGTCGGTGATGGAGGGAAAGCGACTTAAATTCATTGCAACATGAGCTATCCTCATGTTGCTCCGCTAAGCGCCAGGTGTACTCGAGGTATCGTCATGATGCCATGGTCAGGGGCGGCAGTTCAGGCCACGTCAGGCTAATAAACGTTTGTGGTGTGAATGTATGCCAGGGTACAATCTTTAACCACTATAATACGTGCTTTAACATAGCCGTCGTACCCGTTTAGCTGGAGCTTTTGTCGTACAGAATGATTGTTGATATCAGTATTATGTCGATGTGCATGGCCGTGCTGCTGATTATGAGCGTACTGCTGAATTAAGAGGCTCCCGAACACAATGACACCCGCTCTCATCTGACCTTCACATTCGCGAGGAATAAAGGAGATTCAGAGGATTCGCGCCGCACGGGATTGTCCCGCCTGCCGCCGCCCTCTACTCTTTTGGTACTTGTTAATCGAGGAATACCAGATGAAAAAAGCTCTCCTTGCCCTGTTCGCTATCGCCGCCGTGGCCGCCGCCAGCGCGTTTGCCGCCGATAAAACCGACGCCCCGACGCCCGTTGTCGACAACGGCGGTCGTCCTCCGCTGGAGATGGGTCATGGCCCCCAACCGCCGTTCCCGCCACCGTTTCCGCCGCGCAAGCCGGTGCTGTTTTCAGCAACGGTCGCGACCGATACGCCGGCGGAAACCATTAACAAACTGACCGCCCTGATCCCCACCGGTCAGGCGAAGCACTACGAAGTTCACGTTGAGGTGGTGCCGGTTGCGGAGGATGCCGACGGGAAATAGCCCTGGCGTGGGCGCTCTGCCTGAGTCCTGAGATAATAAAAAAGCTGCCGCTTATCGCGGCAGCTTTTGTTAGCTTGAATAAAACAGAATGCAGAAAATTAGCTGCGCACTTTACGGTAGATAAACAGCACGACCAGCGCACCGATTACCGCCACCACGAAGCTGCCGAAATTAAACCCGTCGACTTTGCCAAAACCAAAGAAGGTACTGATCCAGCCGCCGACCACGGCGCCGATGATCCCCAGAATAATGGTTACAATAAACCCGCCGCCGTCTTTCCCCGGCATAATCCACTTGGCTAAAATACCGGCAATAAGTCCAAAAATGATCCAGGAAAGAATACCCATGGTTAACCGTCCTCTTGTTACCTTTAAGCATTTCGTATTGAAAAGAGTAGCATATATAACGAGATTGGATCGGTAATAATCTATTTATTAGATAATTTCTTGCCGCCGCGCGGTAGCGCTGCTGGCCTGATGTTTCGCGCTGACGGCCCCGCCCCCGCTTATTCCCCTGAAAAAAGGGAGGCTATTCGCCTCCCGGTCATGACTTATATTACCGCGGTGGTTAGCCGCGATGAACAGCATAATCGCGACTGTTCGTCGAAGATTTCAATTTGCCAGACCTGGTGGCGAGTCCCGACGTGCAGCGCTTTGCACACGCCCCGCACCCGGCCCCCGCGCGCCGAACGAATGTGGTTGGCGTTAACCTCCAGCCCCACCACCTTCTGTTCGCCTTCGCTGCACAGATAACCCGCCACCGACCCCAGCGTCTCCGCCAGCACCACCGACGCCCCGCCGTGCAGCAGGCCAAACGGCTGCTGTGTGCGGCCATCCACCGGCATGGTGGCCTCCAGCGTATCGTCGGTAAAGGTCTCAAAACGAATATCCAACAGCCCTACCATGTTTCCCTCACCGAGCCGGTTGAGCTGCTCCAGCGTGGCCTGACGTTTCCAAATCATCCGATTATCTCCAGTAACGCCTGCAGCGGGTGGCGAACGCCGCTGCCTTCAATGCGCTTCACCTGGCTGCGGCAGGAGTAGCCCGTCACCAGACAGCGGTTACGCGGCAGCCGCTGCATCGCCTGCTGCCAGGAGAGCGCGTAAATGGCCAGCGAGTTGGCATGGTTTTTCACTTCATGACCATAGGTGCCTGCCATCCCGCAGCACCCGACGCTGACGTTTTCCAGCTTCGCGCCGAAGTGGGCAAAAATCTCTGCCCACTGCTTCGTCGCCGCCGGCAGCGCGGTCACTTCCGTACAGTGACCGAACAGGTACCAGGGCTCGCCGCCCGGATCGGGACGGGCGTCGGCGGTCAGGACCTTCGGCAACCACTCATGGACTAACAGCACCTGAAAATCGCCGCGCTTGTCGCCAAGCGTTTGCTTGTATTCATCGCGGTAGCAGAGCACCAGCGCCGGATCGACGCCGACCAGCGGCATACCCAGCTGCGCCACGCGGTTAAGGAAGTCTGCCGTTTTCTGCGCGGTGCGCGCGAAGCGGGTCAGGAATCCTTTAATATGCTGCGCCTTGCCGTTCGGCGAGAACGGCAGCAGCACCGGCTGATAGCCTAAGGCCTCAACCAGACGGATAAAGTCAGCCACCACCTGGGCGTCGTAATAGCTGGTAAAGGGATCCTGTACCACCAGCACCATCTTCGCTTTCTGCTCGGCGCTCAGCGCTTCGAGCTGCTCAAGGGTCATGTTGGCGGAGCGGTGGCCGGCCATCTGCTGCTTCAGCGACGGCGCCGAGAGCAGCGGCAGATCGACCATCCCGATATGCTTCTCCGACAGCTTTTTCAGCCACGGCTGGTTCATGAAGAAGTTAAAAGTCTTCGGCGCCTGGGCCATCAGCGGCGCATAGGACTCCACCGACGCCACCAGATGATCGCGCACCGGCCGCAGATAGCGGCTGTGGTACAGCTGCAGGAAGCGTGAGCGGAACTCCGGGACATCGATTTTGATCGGGCACTGGGTCGAACAGGCTTTGCAGGCCAGACAGCCGGACATCGCCTCTTTGACCTCGTGCGAGAAATCATATTCCCCTTTGCGCGCATGCCAGCTGTTGCGCGTGCGCGCCACCAGCGAGCGCAGGCTAACGCCCTGCTCCGGCAGCGCCTTCTCCAGCTGATTGGGATCGACGCCGCGATCCGCCAGCAGACGCAGCCATTCGCGGACCAGCGTCGCCCGCCCTTTCGGCGAGTGGATGCGCTGGTTGCTCACCTTCATCGACGGACACATCGGGCTTTTTACGTCAAAGTTGAAGCACAGCCCGTTGCCATTACACTCCATCGCCCCGCGCCAGGCGCTGCGCACCGCGATAGGGATCTGCCGATCCCAGGTGCCGCGCTTCACCGCGTCGACTTTCATCATCGGCGCGTCGATCCCTTCCGGCGGACAAATTTTCCCCGGGTTCAGGCGGTTATCCGGATCGAAGACCGCTTTGATCTTCCGCAGCTCGCCGTACAGCGCCTCGCCAAAGAATGCCGGGCTGTACTCGGCGCGGAAGCCTTTGCCATGTTCCCCCCACAGCAGACCGCCATATTTCGCCGTCAGCGCTACCACATCGTCGGAGATCTGCTTCATCAGCACCTCCTGCTGCGGATCGCACATGTCCAGCGCCGGGCGCACGTGCAGCACCCCGGCGTCGACGTGGCCAAACATGCCGTAGCTCAGGCCGTGGCTGTCGAGCAGCGCGCGAAACTCGACGATATAATCCGCCAGGTGTTCGGGCGGGACGCAGGTATCCTCGGCAAAGGGGATCGGCTTGGCGGCGCCTTTGGCATTGCCCAACAGGCCTACCGCCTTCTTGCGCATGGCGTAGATGCGCTCCACACCATCAAGATCGTGACAGACCTGCCAGCCGATGACCCCCGCCTCGCTGCGGGCCATCAGCTCGTCCAGACGCTGGCACAGCGTGGTGACCTGCTGGTCAATCAGCGCCGCGTCATCCCCGGCGAATTCGACGATATTGAGCCCGAGCATCTCTTTATCCGGTACGTCGGTGATCAGTTCGTTCACCGAGTGCCAGACGATATCCTCGCGCGCCAGATTGAGAACTTTAGAGTCGACGGTCTCCACCGACAGGGCCTTGGCCTCCACCATAAAGGGCGCATTTCGCAGCGCAGAGTCAAAGGAGTCATATTTGACGTTGACCAGCCGGCGTACCTTCGGCAGGCGGGTAATATCCAGCCGCGCTTCGGTGATAAACGCCAACGTCCCTTCCGAACCGGTTAAAATACGCGTCAGGTCGAACTCGCTCATCTCATCGTTAAAGACGTGGCGCAGATCGTATCCGGTGAGGAAGCGGTTGAGTTTGGGAAACTTATCAATGATTAGCTCGCGCTGCGCCTTGCAGCGCTGGTAGACCGTGTTGTAAATCCGCCCTATCGTCGAGGGCGTATTGCCAAGCGTCTCCGCCAGCGCCACCGGCACCGCCTGGGTATCGAGGATATCCCCGCCCATCAGCACCGCCCGCAGGCCAAGCACGTGATCCGACGTTTTACCATACACCAGCGATCCCTGACCGGAGGCGTCGGTGTTTATCATCCCGCCCAGGGTGGCGCGGTTGCTGGTGGAGAGCTCAGGCGCAAAGAAGTAACCATAGGGTTTAAGAAACTGGTTCAGCTGATCTTTGATGACTCCGGCTTCGACGCGCACCCAACCCTCTTCGGGGTTGATTTCAATAATGCGGTTCATATAGCGGGACATATCGACGATAATTCCGCCGTTCAGCGCCTGGCCGTTGGTGCCGGTGCCGCCGCCGCGCGGGGTGAAGATCAGCGATTTAAAGCGTGGTTCGGCGGCGACCCGCGCCAGTAACGCTACGTCTGCCGTGGAACGTGGAAACAGGACCGCATCCGGCAGCAGCTGATAGACGCTGTTGTCGGTGGCCATCGTCAGCCTGTCGGCATAGCTGGTGGCGGTATCGCCGGTAAAACCCTGTTGCTCCAGTACCTGCAAAAAATTCAGCACCAGTTGAACTACCCCTGGCGCCTGAGAAATTTGTGGGATCATCACACTTGACCCTGCCTGACTATGTTGTGTTTGAAAATATTGTGTTGGTGCTAACTAAACGTTTGCGTAGCGCATTCAACTTTTTATCACATTTTTTTCATATGCGCCCACGTGTTTTCTGTGCAAAATCAGCCCGGCAAAATTATTGATATTATTATCAGTACATGGATTTACGCGGCGCCAGCTTTTTGGCGCGACTGGAAAGGTAAAAATTCTCTATGATTAACCCCCATCAGCCTCGGGACATACCGCAAATACTGCTGTCGGTGCTGTTCCTGGCCCTGATTATCATATCCTGCCTGTGGGTTGTGCAGCCGTTTATTCTGTCCTTCGCCTGGGCCGGCACCGTGGTGATCGCCACCTGGCCGGTGCTGCTGCGTCTGCAGCGCGTGCTGTTCGGCAAACGGATGCTGGCGGTGCTGGCGATGACCCTGCTGCTGTTTTTGCTATTCGTGATTCCTATCGCTCTGCTGGTCAACAGCCTGGTGGATAACAGCGTTCCGCTGATCAAACTCATCAGCAGCGGAAATGTGACGCTGCCGGATTTCGCCTGGCTCAACAGCGTGCCGCTGGTCGGCGATAAGCTCTACGCCGCCTGGCATGGCCTGCTGGATATGGGCGGCTCGGCGATTATGGCCAAGGTTCGCCCCTACATTGGCACCACCACCAGCTGGTTTGTCGGTCAGGCGGCGCACATCGGCAAGCTGCTGGTCTACTGCGGCCTGATGCTGTTATTCAGCGCGCTGCTTTACTGGCGCGGCGAGCAGGTAGCCTACGGTTTTCGCTATTTCGCCACGCGCCTGGCGGCTAAACGCGGTGACGCCGCCGTGCTGCTGGCCGGCCAGGCCGTGCGCGCCGTGGCGCTGGGCGTGGTGGTGACGGCCCTCACTCAGGCGGTGCTGGGCGGGATCGGCCTTGCCATCTCCGGCGTGCCCTACGCCGCCCTGCTGACCGTGGTGATGATCTTTACCTGTCTGGTCCAGCTCGGGCCTTTGCTGGTTCTGGTGCCGTCGATTATCTGGCTTTACTGGAGCGGGGACACCACCTGGGGCACTGTGCTGCTGGTGTGGAGCTGCGTGGTCGGCACCATGGACAACGTTATCCGTCCGGTGCTTATCCGTATGGGCGCCGACCTGCCGATGATCCTCATTCTTACCGGCGTCATTGGCGGGCTGATCGCCTTCGGCATGATCGGCCTGTTTATCGGTCCGGTGCTGCTGGCCGTCTCCTGGCGCCTGTATGACGCCTGGGTGCACGAAGTGCCGCCGCCGCCGAAAGACCCCGATGTCGTGCTCGAAGAGCTCAGCGAGCTGGAGGCCGGGCGCAAGTAATGCCCTGTCAGGCGGGGGGACCCGCCTGTCTCCCCCAGGACAATTGTTAAGCAAAATTTATTGATCGCCGGCAAAACGCCAGCCTTGTATGCCCCGCACCCGCTTTTACCCTCCCGGTCCTTCACAACAATTTAACTATTGAGAGGAATCTGATCGACGGCAAAGGCCCCGCTGCCTACTATTAGCTCACGGTTATAAATCAACACCTTGATTTATAAGCATGGAAATCCCCTGAGTGAAACAACGAATTGCTGTGTGTAGTCTTTGCCCATCTCCCACGATGGGCTTTTTTTTGTCCTGCGCATCGCGACGCCGGGCGGCCTGACACCGACAAAAAAAATCCCCGGCATCGCTGCCGGGGATCTGTACTGTCAGGGCGAACTTATTTATTCAGTTCCGCCAGACCTAACCAGGTTTGCACCACGGTATCCGGGTTGAGGGACAGGCTATCAATCCCCTCCTCCATCAGCCAGGCGGCGAAATCTTCATGGTCAGACGGCCCCTGGCCGCAGATGCCGACGTATTTACCCTGCTGCTTCGCCGCGCGGATCGCCATCGACAGCAGCGCTTTCACCGCGTCGTTGCGTTCATCAAACAGCTCAGAGACCACGCCGGAGTCGCGGTCCAGACCGAGCGCCAGCTGGGTCATGTCATTCGAGCCGATGGAGAAGCCGTCGAAGTACTCGAGGAACTGCTCGGCCAGCAACGCGTTCGACGGGATCTCGCACATCATGATGATCTTCAGCCCGTTCTCGCCGCGCTTCAGCCCCTGACGCTCCAGCTCTTCGACCACCGCTTTCGCCTGGGCGACGGTACGGACGAACGGCACCATCACTTCGACGTTGGTCAGCCCCATGTCGTTACGCACGCGCTTCATCGCTTCACATTCCAGCGCGAAGCAGTCGCGGAAGCTTTCGGAAACGTAGCGTCCGGCGCCGCGGAAGCCGAGCATTGGGTTCTCTTCTTCCGGCTCATAGCGCTCGCCGCCCACCAGGTTGGCGTATTCGTTCGACTTGAAGTCAGAGAGGCGCACAATCACCCGTTTCGGATAGAAAGCGGCGCCAAGGGTGGCGATCCCTTCGGTCAGGCGGCCAACGTAGAACTCTCTCGGCGAATCGTAGCCTTTCATCAGCTCGCGGATTTCGTTCTGCAGACCCGGCTCCTGGTCGTCAAACTCCAGCAGCGCGCGCGGGTGAACGCCAATCATGCGGTTGATGATAAATTCCAGCCGCGCCAGACCCACGCCTTCGTTCGGCAGGCAGGCGAAGTCGAAGGCGCGATCCGGGTTGCCGACGTTCATCATCACCTTCAGCGGCAGATCCGGCATGTCGCCGACGCTGGAGCTCTTGACGCTGAAGTCCAGCAGCTCGGCGTAGACATAGCCGGTGTCGCCTTCGGCGCAGGAGACGGTCACGTTCTGGTTTTCCTGAATGCGATCGGTGGCATCGCCGCAGCCGACCACCGCCGGAATACCCAGCTCACGAGCGATGATCGCCGCGTGGCAGGTACGTCCGCCGCGGTTGGTGACGATCGCCGAGGCTTTCTTCATGATCGGTTCCCAGTCCGGGTCGGTCATATCGGTAACCAGCACATCGCCTGGCTCAATGCGGTTCATCTCGCTGATATCGTGGATCACCTTCACTGGACCGGCGCCAATGCGGTGGCCGATGGCGCGCCCTTCGGCGATGATCTGCCCCTGAGCGTGGAGGGTATAACGCTCCATCACCTGGCCGCGGGAACGCACGGTTTCCGGACGCGCCTGGACGATAAACAGCTTACCGGTGTGGCCATCTTTCGCCCACTCGATATCCATCGGACGGCCGTAGTGCTTCTCGATCTGCACCGCCTGCTTCGCCAGCTCCTGCACCTCCTCGTTGGTTAACGAGAAGATATCGCGCTGCGCCTGCGGCACATCTTCGATACGCACCTGCTTGCCGTGCTCCTGAGTCGGCGCGTAAACCATGCGGATCTTTTTCGACCCCATGGTGCGGCGCACGATCGCCGGGCGGCCAGCGGCCAGCGTCGGTTTGTGGACGTAGAATTCGTCCGGGTTCACCGCGCCCTGCACCACCATCTCGCCCAAACCCCACGCCGAGGTGATAAACACCACCTGGTCAAAGCCGGATTCGGTATCGATGGAGAACATGACGCCGGAGGAGGCTAGATCGGAGCGGACCATCCTCTGCACCCCGGCGGAGAGCGCCACGCCGCGGTGATCGTAACCCTGATGCACGCGATAGGAGATCGCGCGATCGTTAAACAGTGAAGCAAACACGTGCTTCACGGCAACGAGCACGGCGTCAAAGCCCTGCACGTTGAGGAATGTCTCTTGCTGCCCGGCGAAGGAGGCGTCCGGCATATCTTCCGCGGTGGCGGAAGAGCGCACGGCGAATGAGGCCTCGGCGTCATCGGCGGACAGCAGGTCATAAGCATCGCGAATCGCGTTTTCCAGTTCGCTCTGGAAGGGGGTATCGATGATCCACTGTCGGATCTGCGCGCCCGCTTTCGCTAATGCGGAAACGTCGTCAATGTCGGTTTCATCCAGCAGCGCATAAATGCGCTGGTTAACACCGCTTTGGTCCAGGAACTGATTGAAAGCATCAGCGGTGGTGGCAAACCCGTTAGGTACGGACACACCCATACCGGACAGATTCGTAATCATTTCACCAAGGGAGGCATTTTTGCCCCCAACTCTGTCTACATCATTCATGCCGAGTTGGTTATACCAAAGCACCAGCGGTGACGAGCCATTGTTGGACATCGAGACAATCCTTTTGTGATTTAATACCAGTGAAAAAAATTTCACGATCGACTGCAAGATTATCCTGACATATTTATGGTGCTGAAAAAAACGGTGAATCGTTCAAGCAAATTATTTTTTCTTTTTTCGGACTGTTCCCCCGATATAGATAACTCAATGATTTTTAGGAATTATGACAAAAAACGCTGGAAATTACGGCAAAAAAAAGAAAATGAACCACCCTTTTCATAAAAAACAAAAATAGCGTTTCAATTTTAAGAAGAGACAAATCAAACAGGGATATGCTTAAATTTAATATCCGCTTTCAGGCAATTAAACTCATTATACCGGATGGTCAAAATGGAAAGTGCTGTAGATCGCCACGTATTTTATATTTCTGACGGTACCGCCATTACGGCGGAGGTGCTGGGGCATGCCGTCATGTCGCAATTCCCGGTCGCCATCAGCAGCGTGACCCTGCCGTTTGTGGAAAATATCAGCCGCGCGCGGGCGGTGAAAGAGCAGATCGACGCCATTTATCAGCAAACGGGCATCCGCCCGCTGGTGTTCTATTCCATCGTTATTCCGGAGATCCGCGATATCATTCTGCAAAGCGAGGGCTTTTGTCAGGATATCGTTCAGGCGCTGGTGGCCCCGCTGCAGCAGGAGCTCAACCTCGACCCGACGCCAGTGGCCCACCGCACCCACGGCCTGAACCCCGGGAACCTGATCAAATACGATGCGCGCATCGCCGCCATCGATTACACCCTCGCCCATGACGATGGCATCTCGCTGCGCAACCTTGACCAGGCGCAGGTGATCCTCCTCGGCGTGTCGCGCTGCGGCAAGACGCCCACCAGTCTGTACCTCGCTATGCAGTACGGCATTCGCGCCGCCAACTATCCGTTTATCGCCGACGATATGGACAATCTGGTTCTGCCGGCGTCGCTGAAACCCCTGCAGCATAAGATGTTCGGCCTGACCATCAATCCGGAGCGTCTGGCGGCGATCCGCGAGGAGCGCCGGGAGAACAGCCGCTACGCTTCGCTGCGCCAGTGTCGGATGGAAGTGACCGAAGTGGAGGCGCTGTATCGCAAGAATAAAATTCCCTGCCTGAACAGCACCAACTATTCCGTTGAGGAAATAGCGACAAAAATCATGGACATCATGGGGCTGAATCGCAGGATGTACTAATAAACTAGTACATTATTAAAAATTTGTTTATGCTATCACCCGTGGCCTATACAGGATCATGCCCTGCTCTTGCAATAAGCAGGGATTGGTTTATCGTGATGCGCATCACTTCCCGGCATTTTCGCTGGCGAAGAAACAGATTTTTGAGACCCCAATGAATAAAACAGACGAATTGCGTACCGCGCGCATTGAAAGCCTGGTAACGCCCGCGGAGCTGGCCCAGCGCCATCCCGTCACCGCCGACGTGGCCGCCCACGTCTCGGCCTCCCGTCGCCGCATTGAAAAAATCCTCAACGGCGAAGACCGCCGCCTGCTGGTGATTATCGGCCCCTGCTCCATTCACGACACCGACGCGGCGATGGAGTATGCCCGCCGCCTGCAGACCATGCGCGAGCGCTACCAGCCGCAGCTGGAGATCGTGATGCGCACCTACTTTGAAAAACCCCGTACCGTGGTGGGCTGGAAAGGCTTAATCTCCGACCCGGACCTCAACGGCAGCTATCGGGTCAACCACGGTATTGAACTGGCACGGCGCCTGCTGCTGCAGGTTAATGAGCTGGGGGTGCCGACGGCCACCGAGTTTCTCGATATGGTGACCGGTCAGTTTATCGCCGATCTCATCAGCTGGGGAGCCATCGGGGCGCGCACCACGGAAAGCCAGATCCACCGTGAAATGGCCTCGGCGCTCTCCTGCCCGGTCGGGTTTAAAAACGGTACCGACGGCAATACGCGCATCGCCGTAGACGCCATCCGCGCCTCCCGCGCCAGCCATATGTTCCTCTCTCCGGACAAGCAGGGGCAGATGACGATTTACCAGACCAGCGGCAACCCGTACGGGCATATCATTATGCGCGGCGGCAAACGGCCGAACTATCACGCCGAGGATATCGCCGCCGCCGGCGAAGCGCTGCGTGAATTCAATCTGCCGGAGCAGCTGGTGGTCGACTTCAGCCATGGCAACTGCCAGAAGCAGCATCGCCGTCAGCTGGAGGTGTGCGCCGATATCTGTCAGCAAATTCGCGCGGGCTCTACCGCCATCGCCGGCATTATGGCGGAGAGCTTCCTGCAGGAAGGGACCCAGAAAGTGGTTCCCGGCCAGCCGCTGGCCTGGGGCCAGTCGATCACCGATCCCTGCCTGAGCTGGGAAGACAGCGAACGTTTATTGAGCGAACTGGCGGCCGCCACGGCCACCCGTCTGTGACCGCTCCGCCCGCCGCGCCTGCGGTGGGCGATCCCCTTCTGACATTCCCCTACCAAATTCGGTAACACGATAAATAACGCTTGCCGTCAAAAACAACATTATTGATAATGATTATCATTGTTGCTTTGATTTTTATTTTGAGAGCTATGACGCGTATGGATAACACTGCCACAGCTGAAAAACCAAAAGACAATGCCCCCTATCCCGTGGCGACGGACAGACAGATCAGCAGTCGGGTTCTGTTAGGCAGCGAAGGACGGGTAGTCATTGAGCATGGCGGCCAGCGCTATCTGTTGCGCCAGACCCACGCCGGGAAGTTGATCCTGACCAAATAATCGCCCCGCAGCGCGCGGGGCGAGGCGAGTTAGCTCGAGCAGCTGACTTCCAGACGTTTACCCCAGTCCGGCGGCCGGCGGACGTAGTCGTCCTCGCGATCGGTGAAGGGATCGGCCAGCGCGGCATGCAGACGTTCCAGCTCCCCCATATCGCCAGCCTCAGCCTGCTCGATCGCCCGCTGCGCCAGCCAGTTACGTAACACCAGCGCCGGGTTGACGCCCTGCATCCGCTGCTGGCGCTGGGCATCCTCCACCTGTTCATCACGAAGCCGCGCGCGATAGCTGGCGAACCAGCTGTCGAATGCCGCACGGTCGATAAACTCGTCGCGCAGCGGCGTGGCCGCGCTGAGCTGTTCGCTGTGGCTCAGCAGGCGGAACGTTCGGGTATAGTCGCTTCTCTCGCGGATCATCAGGGCAAACAGACCGTCGAGCAGATCGTTATCCCCTTTCTGCTGAGTGAACAGGCCAAGTTTGTCGCGCATCCGCTGGCCATAGGCGGTCAGCAAGGCGTGCTGATATTCATCCAGCGCCGCGTTCAGCGCTTCGGCGCTGATAAACGGCGACAGCGACTGGGCCAGACGCTGCAGATTCCACAGCCCCACCGCCGGCTGGTTTTCAAAACTGTAGCGCCCCTGGTAATCGGAGTGGTTGCAGATAAAGTCCGGCTGAAAATCGTCAAGGAAGCCATACGGCCCGTAGTCGATGGTCAAACCGAGAATTGACATGTTGTCGGTATTCATCACCCCATGGGCAAAGCCCACGGTTTGCCAGCTGGCAATGGTCTGCGCGGTACGCGTGACAACGTCACGGAACCATAACAGGTACTTGTCCGCTTCATCCTGCAGCTGCGGCCAGTGGTGACGAATGACATAATCGGCCAGCTGCTGAACCTTCTGCGGCTCGCGACGATAGTAAAAATGTTCGAAATGACCAAAGCGGACATGGCTCTCGGCCACCCGCATCAGCATCGCGCCAGGCTCCACGCGCTCGCGGTAGACCGGGGTATCGCTGGTGACCATCGCCAGGGCGCGCGTCGTCGGGATCCCCAGGGCGTGCATCGCCTCCGACGCCAGGCTTTCCCGGATCGTCGAGCGCAGCACGGCGCGGCCGTCCCCCATCCGTGAATAGGGGGTCAGGCCGGCGCCTTTCAGATGCCAGTCGTAACGGCGGCCATCCGCCAGCTGCTGCTCACCGAGCAGGATCCCGCGTCCGTCGCCCAGTTGGCCGGCCCAGGCGCCAAACTGATGGCCACTGTAAACCTGCGCCAGCGGCGACATGCCCGGGAGCAGCGCTTCACCGCCCCAGACGCCGGCCCCGCTTTCCGGCGCAAACAGCGCGTCAGGGACGCCCAGCTGTTGCGCCAGCGGAGCGTTGCGCCAGATGAGTCGGGCGTTATCGAGCGGCGTCGGTGACAGGGAAGTGTAAAAGTCCGGCAGTTCATCCCGCCAGTGGGTGGTAAAAGAAAGGGTCATGGTTCCTCCTCTCTCCAGTGTAGTGCCTGGAACAGCGGATTAACACGGGCGGAGTGCAGGGTTATCGGCATAAAAAAGGGAAGCGCTCGCTTCCCTCCGGCCGCTGAATGACGTCAGATACGCCGCGCCTGCCAGAATTTTTTGTTCCAGTAGACGTTATCCAGCGAGGAACGGGTGACGCCCTGACTGGTGGAGGCATGAATAAACTGGTTATCGGTATCGTAGATGCCGACGTGCAGGCCGCTTTCGCCTGAGCCGGTTTTGAAGAACACCAGATCGCCGGGCAGCAGATCGCGCTTATCAATACGGGTGCCGATTTCCGCCTGCTCGCGGGTTTCGCGCGGCAGCTGGAGGGCAAATTTATCGCGAAACGTGCGCACCACAAAGCCGGAGCAGTCGACGCCGCGCGGCGTCATGCCGCCGTAGCGATACGGTGCGCCGCGCCAGCTGCGCAGCTGCTCGTTCAGATTCGCCACCACCGTAATGGAGTCAGCCAGCCGAGGATTCGGCGGCGGTGCCCGATGGCTGCTGCAGCCGGCTAAAATTAACGCCGCCGCCAACATGAACCAGAAGCGCATTTCAGATGATCCCTCTGTCCCTAGTCTCTTTATCGCAATAATTTAGCTTGTTTATCAATATAGTGACAAGATAACTGCGTGCTACTGTGACGCGATGAGCATAATATGACCGGCCACCTCCACGCGCTGGAACGGGATCGCATAGGCAGCGGTTAAATTTTCCTCGTTCAGCACCTCGGCGGTCTCCCCGCAGGCGATGGCTTCCCCCTGGCAGAGCAGCCAGCTCTGTCCGGCATGGCGCAAAGTGTGGTTGAGATCGTGACTGCTCATCACCACCGCAATTCCCGCCGCGCTCAGCTCGCGTAACAGCCGATCCAGCGCCGCCTGCTGGGCCACATCCAGACTGTTCATCGGCTCATCCAGCAGCAGCAGCTGACCCGCGGGATTGCTTAAGGGATCGATCTGCAGGATCACTGCCGCCAGCCGCACGCGCTGCCACTCGCCGCCCGACAGCTGATTGACCTGACGGCCCAGCTTATTGTCAAGGCCAAGCCTGGCCGCGATATCGTTCACCCGGGCGCTGTCGCCCTGCTGCTGCCTGTGCAGCGCCAGATAATGCCACACCGGCATGGCGAACGGCGGGGTCTGCTGCTGGCACAGATATCCGCGGCGGCGCGCCAGCTCCGTCGCCGGCCACTCGTCAAGCAACCGTCCGTTAAAATGAATCGTGCCGGGACCGTCGGACAGCCCCGCCATGCGGGCCAGCAGCGTGCTCTTCCCTGCGCCGTTCGGCCCCACCAGGTGGACGATCTCCCCGGCGCGAAAGGCCGCAGAAAACGGGGCCAGACGCCCCGCCGCTTCTACATCCTGTAGCTGCATCAGAAACGACATTATTTCGCCAGCGCTCCTTTAATCGCCGCCACCAGCTGCGGATCGTCCGGCGTCATATCCGGAGAGAAGCGCTGAATGACGTTGCCCTGGCGATCGACGAGAAATTTTTCGAAATTCCACAGAATGTCGTCCACGTACAGCGGCGCGCGGCCCTTGCTGGCCATCCGCTCATAAAAACCGCTACCTTCCGGGGCCACCGCCTTCGGCGCGGCGGCAACCAGCTTTTGATAGAGCGGTGCGCGATGCTCGCCGTTGACGTCAATCTTGCTGAACAGCGGGAAGGTGACGCCGTAGGTGGTGCTGCAGAAGGTCTTAATCTCTTCTTCACTCCCCGGCTCCTGGCCGAGGAACTGGTTGCAGGGGAAGCCCAGCACGCTGAAGCCCTCGCCGGCAAACTGCTTTTGCAGGTCCTCCAGTTGCTCATACTGCGGCGTCAGGCCGCATTTGGAGGCCACATTGACGATCAGCAGTACCTTGCCGGCAAAGGATGCCAGGGTGGTCTTCTCGCCATCAATGGTCGTCACTTCGGTATTCAGAATGTCATGTTGCATAGCCTGTCCTCAATGGATAAACCGGTTTCCGGTGAAGGTGATCCCTATCTACTGTAGCGGATTCAGCGCCCGCCATTCTACTGCCAATCCCCGCGAGTTGTCGCATGATGTAACAGCGCTTCGCTGCCCGTCGGCAACATGAAATCCTCTCAATTGGGCAGGCACCTATTTACGTGTACAGTGTTCCATGAATGTAATATGGTTTCGTTACTTGTTAATTTAAGAGAGTTTTGTTGATGAAGAAGTTGTTTAGCCTGGCGTTAATCGCCGCCTCTGTCGCCCTGCTGAGCGCCTGCTCTCCGGATGAAGATAATAAAGTGAAAGTCGCTATCAATACCGGGCCGGACGAAGCCATCTGGAAAGTGGTGGAGCAAGTGGCGAAGGATAAATATCACCTCGACGTCGAAGTGGTCTCCTTCAATGATTACGTGCTGCCTAACGAAGCGCTGAACAACAAAGATGTGGATGCCAACGCCTTCCAGACCCTGCCGTACCTTGAGGCGCAGTCGAAAGAGCGCGGCTATAAATTCGCGGTGGTCGGTAAAACCTTTGTCTTCCCTATCGCCGCCTATTCACATCGTATCAAAAATATCAGCGAGCTCCCCGAGGGAGCGACGGTGACCATCTCTAATGAAACCACTACCCTGGGCCGCAGCCTGCTGCTGCTTCAGGCGCAGGGGCTGCTCAAGCTGAAACCGGGCGTCGGCTATTTACCCACCACGCTGGATATCATCGACAACCCGAAACAGCTGAAAATTGTGGAGGTGGATACCCCGCAGCTGACCCGCACCCTGGATGACCCGAACGTCAGCCTGTCAATCATTAACACCAACTTCTCCGCCCAGGCGGGCCTGTCGGCCGCCCGCGACGGCCTGTTCATGGAGGGACCAGATTCCCCTTACGTGAATGCGATTGTCGCCCGCGAGGATAACAAGGACAGCAAGAAAATTCAGGAACTGAAAGCCGCCTTCCAGACCAGTGAAGTCGCGGAAAAAGCGAAGGAAGTCTACAAAGGCGACGCGATCAAAGGCTGGTAAGCCCGAGCCGGCGCCGTCCCTGCAGACGGCGTCGCGCTATTCCCGTCACCGCGAGCGCAGCAGCAACCAGATAAAGACCGGCGCGCCCAGCGTCGCCGTCACCACGCCAATCGGCAGCTCAGCGGCGGAAAGCGCCAGCCGGGCGATAATATCCGCCCCCAGCAAGGCGCTTGCCCCTGCCAGCATGCAGGCCGGGAGCAAGACCCGGTGATCGCTCAAGCCGCATAGCCGCAGAATGTGCGGAATTACCAGGCCGATAAAGCCAATCGCCCCCGCCAGCGCCACGCTCACGCCGACCATCCAGCCGGTCGCCACCACCAGCAGCTTACGCCACAGCCACAGCGGCAGCCCGAGCTGACGGGCGGAGACTTCGCCCAGCGCCAGTAAATTCAGGGGTTGCGACTGCAGACAGACCCAGCAGAGCGCTGGCAGGAGGGCTATCATCAGCCACAGCTGCTGCCAGTCGACGCCGCCAAACCCGCCCATCATCCAGTACATCAGCTGACGCAGATCAAAAGAGGTGGAGAAGTAGACCGCCCAGGTCATCAGGGCGCTGCAGATGATCCCCAGCGCCACCCCCGCCAGCAGCAGGCGGCTGGTGGAAAGATGGCGGCGGGCAAAACGCAGCAGAATAAAGGTGATCAGCAGCGCGCCCAGGATCGCGCACAGCCCGAGCGCCCAGCCCGGTAACAGGCCTTTACCCAGCAGGACGGCGGCAATCAGCCCGACGCCCGCGCCGTTGGAGACGCCCAGCAGACCCGGTTCCGCCAGCGGGTTTTCAAACAGCGCCTGCATTATCGCCCCGGAGAGCGCCAGCGCCGCCCCCACCAGCAGCACCGCCAGGGTCCGCGGCAGGCGGATCTGCCAGATAAACAGCTGACCTTTGGCGCTGAGCCACTCGCCGGGCGGGATCCATTGATCCCCCGCGCACAGGCTGATCAGCAGGGTGACCAGCAGCAACAGCGTTAAACCAAGGAGCCAACGCCGGCTGCGGCGCTGTTGAAGATGGGCGAGAGTCAGCATAGATTCCATTACGCAGTGGGAACAAGAGGCTGATTTTACGGTGGGTGTCGCGGTGAGAAAAGGAAAACCTCACGACCAAAGGTCGACGCGGAGGACGCTCCCCCCCGTCGACCATCCCGCTTTACACCAGAATCTGAAACAGCAGCGCGAAGAGAATGATGTTCGCCACCACGATTGCCCAGCCGTTATAGAGCATATACTTCAGATGTGTAGACTGCGCCAGCCCCATCTGGCCGAACATGTCCGATGAGGGAAACGGCCCGAACCAGTCCACCTGAGACGAGGCCAGCAGCACCGCGGTGGTCCCCTGCGGCGGCACGCCGGCGGCCATCAGCATTGGGCCAAAGATTTTATGCGTAAAGGTCATCTGGGCTACCGCCGCGCCGGGCACATGGCCGATAATATTGAACGCGAAGATGCTAAAGCACAGCCAGGCCGGGGAGATCCCCTCCAGCAGCGGCTGGGTATACTCCAGAAGCCCCTGATAGGCGTGCAGGCCATCCATCAGCTCAAGGATCGGGTTATACAGCCAGTAGAGAATAAACATCCACACCAGACGACCGCAGCCGTGATACAGCGCCTGCAGGATCTGCGTCGGCCGCAGGCCGCCCACCAGCCCGGTCATCAGCGCCACCAGCAGCATGACGATAATCGCAAAGCTGAAGCCGGCTTTAATCACCACCCCAACCACCGCCATCACGATGATGGTCGCGGCGAAAGCCAGCGCGCTTAATTTACGCCGGCGCTGCTGCGCGGCGCTAAGGTCCTCTTGCGGCTTTTCCGAGAGATCGACCTCATAGCGCAGTTTGCCTTCGGTCATCTTCTGGATCCGTCCGGCCATGATCCAGCCGGCTAACAGGGTGACGGCGCTCATCGGCAGGCCGACATACAGCAGATAATCCGGATAGCTCAGTCCGCCGAGGCTGAGGATCGTCACGGTGCTGGGGGTGAAGGGCCCGGTAAAGAGTCCAACGGAACCGGCGGTCATCATCAGCGCGGCTACCGTCGGCGGCGTTAAGCGTACCGCCGCCGCTACGGGGATAATCACTGCGACAATAATCGCATTGCCGCCGGCCATGGTGCCCAGCGAACCGCAAATTAAAATCGATGACACCACAATGCCGAACTTGACCCGCGTCTGGCTCGACAGCCCAATACGGTGGACCACGAATTTCACCAGTTCAACCGCCGCGCCGGTGCGGGTGGCCACTTCCCCCACGCCGGCGCCGAGCATAATGATAAGCCCGACGGTGGCAATAAATGACCCGGTGGACTTCGCCAGCATCGCGCCCATTTCCGGCAGACCGGTCGAGGTCATGATCATGGCGATAATAATCGAGGAGATGACTGCCAGCACTATATCGACGCCGATCAGCGATAATATCGCTAACGCCACCAGCGGCGTAAATCCCAGCAGGCCAAGCTCGCTGCCCGGTCGACCGTGGCACCACAGCGCAATCAACACGAACAGCAGCAATAACAGACCGGTAATAACGTTTTTTCGCGTGATATTTCGTCTGACAGGCGTATTGCCTGCGAGCGTTGAGTCACTCATAACACTCCTTAATGCCAATCAATCCCACCATGATGGTCAGGTGGTGTATGGGGGCCTGCTCAGAAAATATCCTCCCTCTTTTTCATTATTGGCCGCGGCCTGAGGGTCTGTTGGGGTACAAAGGAAACGATTCTGAGAGCGTTTTATTCCGCCATCAGGCGGGGCCAGCAGCACAATATGTAACCAATGCGCTGATTGGTGATTAAATTTATGTTAACTTAGTGTTAGTAGAAAATGACTTTTTATCGGTAGGCTATAACCCTGAGTTAACTGTTCATGAAACTGCGTCATCTGGAAATCTTCTATGCCGTCATGACCTGCGGCTCTCTGTCACGGGCGGCGGAATCGCTCAATATCTCCCAGCCAGCGGCCAGCAAAGCGTTAAAAAGCGCCGAACTGAAGCTGGGCTTTACCCTGTTTCAGCGGGTGCGCGGCAAGCTGCTGCCGACCAGCGAGGCGATCACACTTTTCGAAAAAGCGCAGACTATTTATCAGGACCTTGATAACCTGCGCCTGCTGGCCGATAACCTGGCCCGCGATCCGCGCGCCAAAATCACCTTAGGCTGTCTGCCGAGCCTGGGGTTAAGCCTGGTGCCGGAGCTGGTGACCGATTTTTATCAGCAAAACAGCAACCTGGTGATGACGCTCACCACCGAGCACACCGAGACGCTGGTCAGAAAACTGGATTTACGCGAGATAGACTTAGCGCTGACGCTGCAGCCGGTGCAGCAGGGAGAGATCCTTACCACCCTCATTGCCGAAGTGCCGCTGGTCTATATCGACCGTCATTATCGTCAGGGAGCGGTGGATATCAGCCAGATCGACCAGCAGCGCTGGATCTCGCCGGGGCCGCACTCGCTCTCCGCCGCCATCGCCACCCGTCGCGACTTTTCCACTACCCGGCTGAATGTCCAGACCTACTACATGGCCACCGAGTTCGTGAAGCGCGGCATGGGCTGCAGCATTACCGATATCTTTTCTGCCCAGCACAACCTGGCTCCCGAGATGATCCATCCCATTACGCCGCCGATGGCCATTAACCTCTGCCTGCTGCGTCGGGCCGACGTTTCCCTGAGCCCGATGGCGCAAAAATTCGTCGATTTTCTCTGCCAGCGCCTGCGCCAGCAGCTCAAGGAGATTAACCTGCGGTTATACCCTGACCATAAAAAGTCAATTGCGCCGCCAGGGTAAATGCTTTGACATAACCCGATAAATTGAACAGCGGTGGATATATCGGGTTATGAACAAACGCATTGTCATTATCGGCGGCGGCGTGGTCGGTCTGGCCACGGCCTGGGAACTGATTAAGCGCGGCCATCAGGTGCAATTACTGGAGCGCAACGGCGAACCGGCCAGCGCCACCAGTTTTGCCAACGGCGGACAATTAAGTTACCGCTACGTCGCCCCCCTTGCCGACAGCGGCGTTCCCCTGCAGGGGATAAAATGGATGGGCAAAGCCGATTCGCCGCTCAATATGCGTCTCAATATCTCTTTACAGCAGTGGCGCTGGCTGCTGCAGTTCCTGCGCGCCTGTAATAGCCAGACCAATAAAATAAACGGCGCTCATATATTGCGTCTGTCGCTGCTCAGCCGGCAGGTCATGCAGTCGTGGCGGGAAGAGGATAATCTTGCCGATTTTCACTGGCGGCGCAGCGGAAAATTAATTATCCATCGCCGGGAATATGATTTTACTAAAGCGGCAAAAGGGATAGATCCTCAGTATCAGCAGGCGCTGAATGCTGAAGCCTGCCTGCAGCTGGAACCGGCGCTAAAACATATCAGCCCTTCGCTGCAGGGCGGAATTTATTCGCCGGGGGATGAAACGGCGGATTGCCATCAATTTTGCCTTGCGCTGATCGACAAGCTCACCGCCAGCAGCCGCTTCAGCCTGCTGACCCACTGTGAGGTGCAGCGGCTCGCCAGGCGCGGCGGACGCGTCAGCGCCCTGGAGACCAGCCGCGGGACCATCACCGGCGATGAGTACGTCGTCGCCGCCGGCAACGGCAGCGGTCCGCTGCTGGGGCACATGGGCGTTCGCGTGCCGCTCTGCGCCCTGAAGGGGTACAGCCTGACCCTTCCCTATCCGCAGCAGGCGGGCATTGCGCCGGACATCAGCGTCACCGATTACGGGCACAAAATCGTTTATGCCCGCCTGGGCCAGCAGCTGCGCATCGCGGCGATGGTGGACATCGGCTACGACGGCGACACACTGCGCGAGAGCCGCATTCAGGCGCTGAAAAAAATCGTCTCCCGCAGCTTTCCCGAACTCGAGGGGTTGGACCAGGCCGAAGCCTGGACCGGCATGCGCCCTTCAACGCCAGCCGGGCCACCGCTACTGGGACGCGCCGGCTACCCCAACCTGTGGATGAATCTCGGCCAGGGCAGCCTCGGTTTTACCCTCGCCGCCGGCAGCGCGGTGGTGCTGGGCGCGTTAATCGACAATCAGATGCCAGACATTTCTTTAGAAGGTCTCACATGGAAACAAACCGCATGACAATCATTCGCAATCATCCTCAACCTCGTCTTTCCGCCAGCGTTGCGTATGGCAATCTGCTGTTCCTCTCCGGACAGACGCCGAAAAGCAACGAGGAGGACATCGCCTTGCAGACCCGCGAAGTGCTGGAGAAAATCGACGCCCTGCTGGCGGCGGCCGGGAGCGATAAGCGGCACATTCTCTCCGCGCAGATCTGGCTGAAAAATATCAAGCGTGACTTTGCCGCGTTCAATGAGGCGTGGGTGGAGTGGATGCCGGAAGGCCATAGCCCGGCGCGCGCGGCCGTGCAGGCGGAGATGGCGCGACCAGAAATCCTGGTGGAGATCATGCTCACCGCCGTTAAAGCGTAAGATTCGACAGAAAAGAAAAAGGCCGCAATGCGGCCTTTTTAATTAGTTCAGATTATTTGTCTTTAGGCGACGCGTTTTCGACACGGCTTTTCAGCTTCTGACCGGGTCTGAAGGTCACCACGCGCCGGGCTGTAATGGGAATATCCTCCCCCGTCTTCGGGTTACGTCCCGGGCGTTGGTTTTTATCCCGCAAATCGAAGTTGCCGAACCCGGAGAGTTTGACCTGTTCTCCGTTTTCCAGAGCACGACGGATCTCTTCGAAAAACAACTCGACCAGTTCTTTGGCATCCCGCTTGCTAAGCCCAAGCTTATCAAACAGATATTCTGACATTTCAGCTTTTGTAAGCGCCATAGGTTCAATCCCTCAATGATGCCTGGAATCGCTCTTTTAATGCCTCTACACATCTGGCAACGGTAGCGGCAATCTCCTCTTCTTCGAGTGTACGGCTGGTATCCTGCAGGATCAGGCTAATCGCAAGGCTCTTATACCCTTCCGCCACACCTTTACCACGGTACACGTCAAATAAGTTTACGCCAACTACCTGATTTACGCCAACTTTCTTACATTCGGCTAAAACATCGGCGGCAGCCACGTTTTCCGCGACCAGCACCGCGATGTCGCGACGGTTCGCCGGGAAGCGGGAAATGTCGCGCGCCTGAGGCACCACGCGGTCTGCGAGCTTGTTCCACTCCAGTTCAAACACCAGAGTGCGACCGTTCAGATCCAGTTTACGTTCCAGCTCAGGATGAACAACCCCAATGAAACCAATGCGTTCACCTTTAAGATAAATCGCTGCGGATTGCCCCGGATGCAGCGCGGTGGTCGCTTCAGCACGGAATTCGATATCCGCTAATTTTCCGGTTAAATCCAGAACGGCTTCCAGATCGCCTTTCAGATCATAGAAATCGACCGTCTCTTTCGCCAGTGTCCAGTGCTCTTCGTAGCGGTTGCCGCAGATCGCCCCGGCCAGCATCACATCCTGACGAATGCCCAGCGGCGCATTGGTGTCCGGCACAAAGCGCAGACCGCTCTCAAAGATGCGAACCCGGCTCTGCTGACGGTTCTGGTTGTAGACCACGGTCCCCAGCAGGCCAGTCCACAGCGACAGGCGCATGGCCGACATTTCGCTGGAGATCGGGCTTGGCAGGATCAGCGCCTCTTCACCGGCGTGGATCAGCTGCTGGACTTTCGGGTCGACGAAGCTGTAGGTGATCACTTCCTGATAGCCTTTGTCATTCAGCAGCGTTTTCACGCGCTTCAGCGACAGGTCGGCTTCACGGTGGGTACCCATGATCAGACCCGCCTGCACCGGCTCATCAGGAATGTTGTTGTAGCCATAAACGCGAGCCACTTCCTCGACCAGATCCTCTTCGATCTCCATGTCGAAACGCCAGCTCGGGGCCACCGCCTGCCATTCGCCCTCGCCCACCGTCACTTCGCAGCCGAGGCGCTGAAGAATGTCAGTGACCTGCGCGTCGTCGATATGGTGGCCAATCAGGCGATCCAGTTTGCTGCGACGCAGAGTGATGGTGGCGCGTTTTGGCAGGGTCGCTTCGTTGGTCACGTCAATCACCGGGCCGGCTTCGCCGCCGCAGAGGTCGATCAGCAGACGCGTGGCGCGCTCCAGCGCTTTATACTGCAGGGCCGGATCGACGCCGCGCTCATAGCGATGAGAGGCATCGGTGTGCAGGCCGTGACGGCGCGCGCGGCCGGTAATGGACAGCGGGCTGAAGAAGGCACACTCCAGCAGTACGTTCTGGGTTTCGTCGTTAACGCCGGAGTGTTCCCCGCCGAAGATCCCGCCCATTGCCAGCGCTTTGTTGTGGTCAGCAATGACCAGGGTATCGCTGTCGAGCTTCGCTTCGGAGCCATCGAGCAGGACCAGGGTTTCGCCCTCTTTCGCCATGCGCACCACGATCCCGCCTTCGATACGGTCGCGGTCAAAGGCGTGCATCGGCTGGCCCAGCTCAAGCAGCACATAGTTGGTCACGTCAACCACCGCGTCGATGGAGCGGATACCGCAGCGGCGCAGTTTCTCTTTCATCCACAGCGGCGTCGGCGCTTTGACGTTGATGCCTTTTACCACGCGGCCCAGATAGCGCGGGCACGCCTGCGGGGCGTCAACCTGAATCGGCAGCACATCGTCAATGGTGGCGGCTACCGGGGTGATTTCCGGCGCGTTCAGCGGCGCCTTGTTCAGCACGGCCACATCGCGCGCGACGCCGATGATGCCCAGGCAGTCGGCACGGTTCGGGGTGACGCTGATTTCGATGGTGTTATCGTCAAGCTTCAGATATTCGCGAATATCGGTACCGATCGGCGCATCCGCCGGCAGCTCGATAATTCCGCTATGATCATCGGAAATGCCCAGCTCGGAGAAGGAGCACAGCATCCCCTCTGACGGCTCGCCGCGCAGCTTCGCGGCTTTGATTTTAAAATCGCCCGGCAGCACGGCGCCGATGGTCGCCACGGCGACTTTCAGCCCCTGACGGCAGTTTGGCGCGCCGCAGACGATGTCCAGCAGGCGTTCGCCGCCGACGTTGACTTTGGTGACGCGCAGTTTGTCGGCGTTCGGGTGCTGACCGCACTCCACTACTTCACCGACAACGACGCCGTTGAAGCTGCCGGCAACCGGCTCAACGCCGTCCACTTCGAGGCCCGCCATGGTGATCTGATCGGAAAGCGCTTCGCTGTCGATCGCCGGGTTAACCCACTCGCGTAACCACAGTTCACTGAATTTCATTGTTCTGTCCTGCCCTTATTTAAACTGTTTGAGGAAACGCAGATCGTTTTCGAAGAACGCGCGCAGATCGGTGACGCCATAGCGCAGCATGGTCAGACGCTCCATGCCCATGCCGAAGGCGAAGCCGGAGTACACTTCCGGATCGATACCCACGTTGCGCAGCACGTTCGGGTGCACCATCCCGCAGCCCAGCACTTCCAGCCATTTGCCGTTTTTACCCATCACGTCAACTTCCGCGGACGGCTCGGTGAACGGGAAGTAGGACGGACGGAAGCGTACCTGCAGATCTTCTTCAAAGAAGTTGTTCAGGAAGTCGTGCAGGGTTCCTTTCAGGTTGGTGAAGCTGATGTTTTTATCAACGATCAGACCTTCCATCTGGTGGAACATCGGGGTGTGGGTCTGATCGTAGTCGTTACGATAGACGCGGCCCGGCGCGATAATACGGATGGGCGGCTGCTGGTTTTCCATGGTGCGGATCTGCACGCCGGAGGTCTGGGTGCGCAGCAGGCGAGTGGCATCGAACCAGAAAGTGTCGTGGTCAGCGCGCGCCGGATGGTGGCCCGGGATATTCAGCGCATCGAAGTTGTGGTAATCATCTTCGATTTCCGGGCCCGTCGCCACGGTAAAGCCGAGCTCACCGAAGAAACTTTCAATACGGTCGATGGTGCGGGTGACCGGATGCAGACCGCCATTCTCAATGCGGCGACCCGGCAGCGAGACGTCGATGGTCTCTGCAGCCAGACGAGCATTCAGCGCCGCGCCTTCCAGTTCGGCTTTGCGCGCGTTCAGCGCCTGCTGTACCTGCTCTTTCGCTTCGTTGATGACCGCACCGGCTGCCGGACGCTCTTCCGGCGGCAACTCACGCAGGGTGGTCATTTGCAGGGTCAGATGCCCTTTCTTACCCAGGTATTCCACGCGGACGTTGTCCAGCGCAGCAACATCTGATGCCTCGTTAATGGCTGCCTTGGCACTGGCAACCAGCTCTGCGAGATGTGACATGGTTTTCCTCATTATGTCGGTGCAGACACCGGTTATAGTGAAATTAATATTCCGAATCCATATACGAAAAAAGCCTCCACAGGGGAGGCTTTCTGGCGCTGTTTTCCGTTTCTTCTTTCACGCGCTAGCCTCCTGAGTTCAGGTGCTAAAGTAAAAAAAGAAGCGGAAAATAGCAGCATTCATGCTTGCATTACCTTGTCTGGTAAGAAACGTCAGACCTGTATTGAAAAGCCTGCGCCGATAAAAGTCAATGTATTGATGGTGTTGAAACGAAAAGAGGGAGACAAGCTCCCTCTTTCAACTGGCTTATGCCAGAGCTGCTTTCGCTTTTTCGACCAGAGCGGTGAACGCTACTTTGTCGAATACGGCGATGTCAGCCAGGATCTTACGGTCGATTTCAACAGAGGCTTTTTTCAGGCCATTGATGAATTTGCTGTAAGAAATACCGTTCTGACGTGCTGCTGCGTTGATACGTGCAATCCACAGTTGACGGAACTGACGTTTACGTTGACGACGGTCACGGTAAGCGTACTGACCAGCTTTGATAACAGCCTGGAAGGCAACGCGGTATACGCGAGAACGCGCACCGTAGTAGCCTTTAGCTTGTTTCAAAATTTTCTTGTGACGTGCACGTGCAATTACACCACGTTTTACGCGAGCCATGTGTGCTCTCCTGTATCTATTCTAAGTTAAAAAAGTTAAACGTTAACGACTTATGCGTACGGCAGGCACGCGATAACCAGGCCCAGATCGCCTTTGGAAACCATGGCTTTCGGACGCAGGTGACGTTTACGCTTGGTAGCTTTTTTAGTCAGAATGTGACGCAGGTTAGCGTGCTTGTGCTTAAAACCACCTTTACCGGTTTTTTTGAAGCGCTTAGCAGCACCGCGTACGGTCTTAATTTTTGGCATTTTAATAACTTCCACTTCGCATTGTTAATAAACGAAACAAAGGCGAACAAAACCAGTGAGCCGAAGCCCACCGGAAATGTTTCTTGATGGCCTTACTGTTTCTTCTTAGGAGCGAGCACCATGATCATCTGGCGGCCTTCGATCTTCGTTGGGAAGGATTCGACTACTGCCAGTTCAACCAGATCGTCTTTCACGCGGTTAAGCACTTCCATACCGATCTGCTGGTGGGCCATCTCACGACCGCGGAAACGCAGCGTGATTTTGGCCTTATCGCCATCTTCGAGAAAGCGAATCAGGCTGCGGAGTTTTACCTGATAGTCACCTTCATCAGTACCAGGGCGGAATTTAATTTCCTTAACCTGGATAACTTTCTGCTTCTTCTTCTGTTCCTTAGAAGACTTACTCTTTTCATAAAGGAACTTGCCGTAGTCCATGATACGACAAACTGGCGGCTCGGCGTTAGGGCTGATTTCAACTAAATCTACTCCAGCCTCTTCAGCCTTTTCGATAGCTTCTCTCAGACTCACAATACCCAGCTGCTCACCTTCCAGACCTGTTAAGCGAACTTCCTGGGCGCGAATCTCGCCATTGATACGATTCGGACGTGCCGTTTGAACTCGTTTTCCGCCTTTAATACCTTATTCCTCCAGTTGTTGAAGACTGCGGCTGCGAATCTCTTGTTGCAGCTTCTCGATCACTTCATTTACGTCCATGCTGCCGAGGTCTTTCCCGCGACGGGTGCGCACGGCCACTTTGCCGGCTTCGACTTCTTTGTCGCCACAGACCAACATATACGGGACACGACGTAAAGTGTGCTCGCGGATTTTAAAGCCAATCTTCTCATTTCTCAAGTCTGCTTTTACACGAATGCCCGCATTTTGTAGTTTACGCGTCAATTCGTTAACGTATTCAGCCTGAGAATCGGTGATATTCATGACCACCACCTGCACTGGTGCAATCCAGGTTGGGAAGAAGCCAGCGAACTCTTCGGTCAGGATGCCAATGAAGCGCTCCAGAGAACCGAGAATCGCACGGTGGATCATGACCGGCACCTGACGCTCGTTGTTTTCGCCCACATAGGAGGCGCTTAAACGCTGCGGCAGAGAGAAGTCCAGCTGTACCGTACCGCACTGCCATGCACGATCGAGGCAGTCATACAGGGTAAATTCAATTTTCGGGCCGTAGAACGCCCCTTCACCCAGTTGATATTCAAATGGGATATTATTTTCTTCCAGCGCCACCGCCAGATCCGCTTCCGCGCGATCCCAGGTCTCGTCGCTGCCGATACGTTTTTCCGGGCGAGTCGACAGTTTGACGACGATCTTCTCGAAGCCAAAGGTGCTGTACATATCATAAACCATACGAATACAGGCGTTCACTTCATCGCGAACCTGATCTTCAGTACAGAAGATATGCGCATCATCCTGGGTAAAGCCGCGAACGCGCATCAGACCGTGCAGCGCGCCTGATGGTTCGTTACGGTGGCAGCTACCAAACTCCGCCATACGCAGCGGCAGATCGCGGTAGGATTTCAGCCCCTGGTTGAAGATCTGCACGTGGCCCGGGCAGTTCATCGGCTTAATGCAGTATTCACGGTTCTCAGAAGAGGTGGTGAACATCGCATCTTTGTAGTTGTCCCAGTGGCCGGTTTTTTCCCACAGCACACGGTCCATCATGAACGGACCTTTGACTTCCTGGTACTGATACTCTTTCAGTTTCGAACGGACAAAGGTTTCCAGTTCACGGAAGATAGTCCAGCCGTCGTTGTGCCAGAACACCATCCCAGGCGCCTCTTCCTGCATATGATACAGGTCGAGCTGCTTACCGATTTTACGGTGGTCGCGCTTAGCGGCTTCTTCCAGACGCTGCAGATAAGCATTCAGCGCTTTTTTATCTGCCCACGCGGTGCCGTAGATACGCTGCAACATTTTATTGTTGCTGTCGCCGCGCCAGTAGGCACCGGCGGTTTTCATCAGCTTGAAGTGATGGCAGAAGCGCATGTTCGGCACGTGCGGACCGCGGCACATATCGATATATTCTTCATGATGATACAGGCCAGGCTTGTCATCATGGGCAATGTTTTCGTCAAGAATAGAAACTTTATAGCTTTCGCCGCGCTTCACGAAGGTTTCACGCGCTTCGTGCCAGCTCACTTTCTTCTTGATGACATCGTAGTTTTTCTCGGCGAGCTCATGCATACGTTTTTCGAGCGCGTCGATATCTTCCTGAGTCAGGGTATGGTCGAGGTCTACGTCATAGTAGAAGCCATTATCAACAACCGGACCGATAGCCATTTTGGTGTTGGGCCACAGCTGCTTGATGGCATGACCTAACAGGTGCGCGCAGGAGTGACGAATGATCTCCAGCCCTTCTTCATCTTTAGCCGTGATAATAGAGAGGGTGGAATCAGTTTCAATCGGGTCGCAGGCGTCTACCAGTTCACCGTTTACCCGCCCGGCGATGGTGGCTTTCGCCAGGCCCGGGCCGATATCCAGCGCGACGTCCATCGGGCTGACAGCGTGATCAAAATGGCGTTGGCTGCCATCAGGAAGCGTAATTACAGGCATTTTATGTCCTTATTTGCAGTGGTGCCCCACACGAAAGAGCACATACAAAACTATATAATCATCATTATCATCAGGTTAAGGCGCAGTTCCCGCTTCACTCTGCGAAAAGAGGAGCACGACCGGAGCGATCGTTCCCGCCTGCTGCCGCCTGCTGATAACACCGGGGAGTAGTTTACACATCATTGGTACGTGATTAAAGCCGTAATAGCATAAATGATGGCGGAATGTGGAGAAAACAAGAGCCGCGCGGATAAAAGCAGAATATCCGTCAGGAAGACGCGAAAATAATCACCAGCGAAGCCGGATGATATTATGCGGACAAACTAAAAGAGACGCCTTGATATTGCCTGCGTGATGTTTAGCGCGGGTCGTTAAACCGGTACCACTCTACCCGGCTTAATAGTCCGCCCGTGAAGCAGTAGCCTGCGATATTAAGACCACTCGCCTGCTACCAGCGTATGCACATTAAAGGCATCGCTCATGGATTGTCCGGTACTACGGGAACCGGGGGCAATATTCGAACCGGCCTCAACGTCGGTTGCTTTGGCGATACCTACCTGCGTATGGTCCTGGTTACCCGACGGCGGAACTGGCGTGGCGGCTGATGCGCCAAAGGAAAGCACGCACAGCGCCAGGGCTGCGATGGTAAATTGGCTGTTTTTCATGATGTTTATTCTCTTATTACGGAAGACGGACCGAACAATGTCGCCATTCGGTCAGTGACTCTTAGTATAGATCCAGATCACATATTTGTCCGTCGAATATTTAGCTTTTCGTGTCAAATAGAATGAATATTTGTCAGCAAACGGAGAATAATGGAGAAAAGATGGAGACCCGTTTCTTTTTATAAAAACTAAAACGAATTGCCAGAAAAAATAATGTCACTTATTGCTAAATCTAAAACGATCAGGCCGGGAAACCCGGCCTGAAAATATTACATCTTATACCCGAGGGAGAGCGAGGTCCGGCGATCGGTATGCTCCGGCGCAGACGCAGGCGGCTCCGAGTTCCAGGTGACGTTGTACGCCACTTTCAGCGCAAAGTGGGCGTTAATCGCCACGTTTAACGCGCTCTCTGAGTTGACCGTGGTGTCCTCGGCGCCAAACACCGATACCCCTTGAGTAAATTTGGCGTTGTCGGTCATCTGCCAGGCCCAGGTTCCGGAGGCGTAACCCAGCGGCTGAGTGTCGGTATCCCCGTCGGTGTATTCGTCATAGCGGACGCCAGGACCAAATTCAAACCGCAGGCTATGCACTGGTCCGTTGAGGATTTGACGACCATAGCCCGCCGTCAGAACATCGCGCTGCTGATAGCCGTTGTAGCGGTCGGTTAGCCAACTGCCCTGCCCAAAGACGTAGTTCATATCGGTCAGGTTATAGCGGCTACGGCCACCGACAGCATATTTCTCTGAGGAGCGCTCATCGTTGGACGAGGTGTTGCTGGCGTTGCCCCACAGCGACCAGGCGGTGGTATTGCCATACCAGGTCAGGGTGGAATCGGCCGTCATTGAGGAGTTCTTGGTGTTGCCGGACTGCGCCAGGTAACCTGCGTTGACCACTCCTTCGAACGGTTTTTTGGCAGCGGAAGGGTCATCCATGACGGTAAATACAGAATCATCGGCCATTGCGCCAACAGACGCAAAAAGCCCCCCCGCCAGCATGACCGCTGCGGGTACTGTCTTTAAAAGCTTCATTATAACTCTCTAAAATACATTTTTTAGGACAGTACAAATGATGAACAGGCGTCACTTTGCCGGCTCATTGAATTTAGCGTCCGTACAACATAAAAGAGACCTGTGGGTCCCGGAAACTTTCGCGAGGATCGCGGAGTGCAGGTCCTAAGAAAGGTAGCAAATTATAAAAAAGCACGAATAACATAGCAATCATTTACTCTTTCGTTTTTTGAATAAGACAGCTCCGGAAACAATCTTTATTTCATAATGAAAATACAGGCTTCTTTGCAAATCTCTCAGGGACAGCACTTTCCCTCCCTGGATCATCGTGCCATGCTTAAATAAAGTACAGTCGCCGTATTAAGGAGGAGAAGGAATGACCAAAATTTATACGCTCACGCTGGCCCCCTCGCTGGATAGCGCCACCCAAACCCCGCAGATCTACCCGGAAGGGAAACTCCGCTGCAGCGCGCCGGTATTTGAACCCGGCGGCGGTGGGATCAACGTCGCCCGCGCCGTGACCTTTCTCGGCGGGAAAGCCACCGCCATTTTCCCTATTGGCGGCGCCACCGGCGAGCACCTTGCCGCCCTGCTGGCCGATGAGCAGGTGCCGGTCGAGACCGTCGAAACCCGCGACTGGACGCGACAGAACCTGCACGTTCACGTAGCCGCCAGCGGCGAACAGTATCGCTTTGTGATGCCCGGCGCCGCGCTGACAGACGATGAATTCCGCCGTCTGGAAGAGAAAGTCCTGACCATCGACCCCGGCTCTCTGCTGGTGATCAGCGGCAGTCTGCCGCCAGGAATCAGCGTCGAAAATCTGATGCAGCTGGTTAAGCATGCGCAACAGCAGGGCCTGCGCTGCATTATCGACAGCTCCGGCGACGCGCTGGCCGCCGCGCTGGACGTCGGCAATATTGAATTAGTGAAGCCAAACCAGAAAGAGCTCAGCGCCCTCGTGCAGCGCGATCTGAGCCAGCCTGATGACGTCCGCCTTGCTGCTCAGTCGTTGATCCAGTCCGGTAAAGTTCGCCGGGTGGTGGTCTCCCTTGGTCCGCAGGGGGCGTTGGGGGTTGACGCCAGCGGCAGTGTTCAGGTGGTGCCGCCGCCAATGAAAAGCCAGAGCACCGTCGGCGCCGGCGACAGCATGGTGGGCGCCATGACCTTACGTCTGGCGGAGAACGCCAGCCTCGAAGACATGGTACGCTTTGGCGTCGCCGCCGGTAGCGCCGCGACCATCAACCAGGGCACCCGCCTCTGCTCGCAGGCCAATACGCAAAAAATCTACGATTATCTCTGCGGGCGTTGATCTCCCCTGCCCCTCCCCGCTGGCGGAGGGGAACCACGATATTTGCAGGATGGTCTATGCTGGAAAGGCCATGCATAACAACGGGGTGTAGAAATGAGCAATGATATTACCGCCTGGGTCGTCAGCGTGAACTTCCACGAACAGGCGCTAACGGAGATCAATGAGGTCAGCAACCATTTTACCCGGGCAGGGTTTGTACTGACGCTCAATGATGAAGAGGGCACTCCCCATGAGCTGGGCACCAATACCTTTGGCCTGCTGAGCGCCCAGGCAGCCGAGGAAGTGAAGGCCCTTAGCGCCGGACTGGCGGAAGCGGCCCTTGGCCGCCCGGCGGAGATCGCCGTCAGCACATTCGCTGAATGGTTAAAAGCTCAATAAGTGCGTTTAGCGCAACGTAAAGCGTCAGTTGTGCGTCAGTTCCAGGTTTACCCGGTAGTAATGCGCTAACCTTATGATATGGTGGAAAACATGGGGAGAGACAGCATGTGGCAAGCAATCAGTACTCTTTTACGCGATTGGCATACCGAAGACGCTGAAATCGAACTGAAAACCGAGCTGCCCGGCGGAGAGATCCATTCCGCCTGGCATTTGCGTTTCGGCGGCAAAGATTACTTCGTGAAATGCGACGAACGGGAACTCCTGCCTATCTTCACCGCCGAGGCCGATCAGCTGGAGCTGCTGTCGCGAAGCAAAACCGTTCGCGTACCGCAGGTCTTTGCCGTCGGCAGCGATCGCGACTACAGCTTCGTGGTCATGGAATACCTCCCTCCCCGTCCGCTGGATGCGCATAACGCTTTCCTGCTGGGCCAGCAGTTAGCCCACCTGCATCAGTGGAGCGATCAGCCGCAGTTCGGTCTGGATTTTGATAACGATCTTTCCACCACGCCGCAGCCCAACGCCTGGCAACGTCGCTGGTCGGTGTTTTTCGCCGAGCAGCGTATCGGCTGGCAGCTGGAGCTGGCGGCGGAGAAAGGGTTGCACTTTGGCGATATCGATACCTTAGTCGATGTGGTACAGCAGCGGCTGGCCAACCATCAGCCGCAACCTTCGCTGCTACACGGGGACCTGTGGTCCGGCAACTGCGCCTTAGGGCCGGATGGCCCCTACATCTTCGACCCGGCCTGCTACTGGGGCGATCGCGAGTGTGATTTAGCTATGCTGCCGATGCACCCGGAACAACCCCCGCAGATCTATGACGGCTATCAGTCCGTCTCACCGCTGCCGGCTGGTTTTCTCGAGCGTCAGCCGATCTACCAGCTTTATACCCTGCTGAACCGGGCGATATTGTTCGGGGGCCAGCACCTGGTGACGGTCCAGCAGGCGCTGGACGATGTCTTGATGGAAAAAACGCGTTAGACAAGGTTTACGGCGGACCTCCCCGGTCCGCCGCCCTGCATTATCAGTTAATCTCGACGCCGTTGAGACGGAATTTAATGGTCATCGTCACGCCGGTTCCCGGTTTTGCCTGCTCGTAACGCCATCTGCGCATCGCGCTTTTCACCTCGCGCTCAAACATATTCGCCGGCTGGGCGGAGAGGATCTGCAGATTATCAATTCGGCCATCAGGCGTGACGTCAAACTTCACCCGCACCGTTCCTTCAATGCGCAGCGCCTGAGCGCGCGCCGGATAGGTCGGCTGAACGCGGCTGATCGCCCGCGGGCCGCTCGGGGCAGTGACGGTGGGTTTGGCCGCTGCGGTGGAGGTGCTCGGCGCGGTGCGCGCTGGCGTCGTATTGTTGTTTTCAAACGGTGAAGCCGGACGCGGCTCCGCGGCCGGTCTGACGTCCCGCTTCGGCTGCTCAACCTTTTTCTCCGGCCTGGGCTTCGGTTTAGGTTTGGGCTTCGGCTTAGGTTCTGGTTTATGGATCACCACCGGCGCCTCTTTCGGCGGCTCAGGGACCACCTCAGGCTCCGGCTCCGGTTCAGGTTCAACAACGGGCTGCACGACGGGTTGCGCCGCCGGGGGCGGCTCAAGATCGGCCGGCGCCACCATCGTGATCTCTATCGGCTGCGTCGGGGAAGGCTGTTCAATAACCTGATGTACCGAGGTATAAAGCAGCCCCGCCACAACGGCACCGTGGATAGCCACGGATAACAGCGTTGGCCACGGGAAGCGGCGAGGTAAATCAAGGGTCATTGCGCTCATAGTCGTTTCTGTTGAAAAATGATGCTCCGATTTTAAATGCAAATAGCAATCATATTCAATAAGCCGTCTTAACCTGAGTCAATTTTTGCCACCATTTGCGGAAAAAAGCCGCGTCGGCGGGGCATTCGACGCCGGGGCGCATCTTTGCATTGCAGTCCATCGTCGTTTAACTTAACGTAATTCGCCTGTTTAATGATAAGGAGCTTTGCCGTGCTTTACGTTATCTACGCTGAAGATATCGCCGATTCTCTGGAAAAGCGGCTCTCGGTTCGCCCCGCGCATCTTGCGCGTCTACAACTTTTACATGATGAAGGTCGGCTGCTTACCGCCGGGCCAATGCCGGCCGTTGACAGCAACGAACCGGGCGCAGCCGGATTCAGCGGCTCAACGGTGATCGCTGAGTTTGAATCGCTGGAAGCGGCTCAGGCCTGGGCTAATGACGATCCGTATATCGCCGCCGGCGTCTACCGCCAGGTCTCTGTTAAACCATATAAGAAGGTATTTTGAAAATACCCTTTTCTTTTTCTGGTTAACGGCAACAACGCACCAGGCCATCAGATGAAAGGGCGCATTTTGCTACATCACATTAAAATGTCGCCCTTTTTAACCGCACGCAAGCGTTGGCTGTTATCCGCCTGAGACGCCAGGAAGATGAGCACATCCCTTCTCCTTCGACAACATCATCGACCCTCACCTCGCCTTTTGCGGCCATTGAAAATGCTGGACCAAACGTCGACGCCGGGCATGATTTTGAATTGCTAATGTATTGAATCAGTCTGCAACAGAGGTCTTGCATTGGATTTAGCGCTTGCTTTACAAGCCAGCACATCCTGACATCGCCCGGTAAATCCAAAACACAATTGAAAGAAGATCGTTAAAGAGAGATAGATGCTGATCAACAGATATAAAGGCCTGGAGTAAATAAGCATGCATATCCCGTTCCGCAGGTATGGGACCCCATATCACCATCTTACTGCATTCAGAAACGCGGTGGCTTGAAAGCGTCTGAAAATAAATGAAGTGCGCTGATACAGGCACATATCAATATGGAATGAACGTATAAAACTACGCAACCAGATTTACGTTGCAGATGATCATTTTTTAAAGTCGATTAATTTCGCTGCGTAAACTTCACGCAGAGTAATTGTAGGGTGATTTTTGGTTGATTAAAAAATTTGAACGGGAATAACAAATGTTTTCAATAAGTGCCACATTTTTTTGGGCTACCATTTATGTACCTGACGCTTATGAGGATTTTTATGTGAATACCCTGAAAAAAACCGCATTGCTTTCTCTGCTTGCCTTATATATTCCTGTGTCACAAGCCGCAGCGACAGAATATAGCCTGGATCCGCAGCATACTTCCGTTGTTATTGCCTGGAACCATTTTGGCTTCTCTAACCCTACAGCGTATATCTCTGATGTTTCAGGGAAACTGTCTTTTGACAAAGACAACCCGGAGCAATCCTCTGTGCACGTCACGCTGCCAGTCAAAACCATTGACACTCACGTCAAAGCGTTAACGGATGAGTTTTTAGGCAAAGAGTACTTCGATGTCAACACGTATCCTGAGGCCACTTTTCAGAGCACCCGAGTGGAAAGTAAAGGCGGCAATAAATATGATGTTGAAGGTAACCTGACCATTAAGGGCATCACCAAACCGGTTGTATTGCATGCCACTTTGAATAAACAGGATATGCATCCGATGGTGAAAAAACAGGCCATTGGTTTTGATGCCACAGGGGTAATAAAACGTTCAGACTTCAAGCTTGATAAATATGTTCCGGCGGTGAGTGATAACGTGACTATCACGTTATCCACGGAAGCCTATGCCAAATAAATTACCGCCCGCAAAAGCGGTGCGTTTTATTCAGGGTGGGTATCCTGATAGTGAGCATGACATTGAAAAACGATCGACGACCCCACGCCCTGTCCGGACTTCCACACGGCGGTGAATACCTGTTGCGGAAAAAGGCGTTCTGTCGATAATCCCCCGTCATACCCTGACAGGCATCGCATAGATATTTCAATAGGCGATCTGGCGATGTTAAAAGGGAATGCCGCGCAGAGCGGGAAAACGACAACGGCACCGCGTTCGGTGCCGTTGTTCTGCTCGTTTAACAGTCGGGGAAGATAAACAGCAGAGCATGACGCTGCCGTTTCACCAGTCCCTTCCTGATAGCGAGGATCCGCATATTGCGGCGTGATTGGGCTTCCAGCCAGCGCGCTTTACGGCGATTCACCTGTCTCAGCATGCGCCAGCGCCCTACTTCCGTTCTACTACGCTTCATTGCAACGACTCTACGAGTGAAAACAGCCCCCATTATAAACCTCTGCCGGCGACTGACCACCGCTTTCGCTGCGTTTTTATTTGCCAGAAAAATACTGATGCGTAAACTCATCACATAACGTCATTCAAAAGGATTTTACATCTATGACAACCTTTTACACGGTGGTGAACTGGCTGGTCATTCTGGGGTACTGGCTGTTGATCGCCGGTGTAACATTACGAATTCTAATGAAACGCCGCGCTGTGCCGTCCGCCATGGCATGGTTATTGATCATTTATATCCTGCCGCTGGTGGGGATCATCGCCTATCTCTCCTTTGGCGAGCTGCATCTTGGCAAGCGGCGGGCAGAACGCGCGAGGGCGATGTGGCCTTCCACGGCCAAATGGTTAAACGACCTCAAAGCCTGCAAACATATCTTTGCCGAAGATAACAGCCCGGTGGCCGAGTCCCTGTTCAAGCTTTGCGAACGGCGCCAGGGCATTGGCGGCGTAAAAGGCAACCAGCTGCAGCTGCTGACGGAATCTGACGACGTCATGCAGGCCCTGATCCGCGATATTCAACTGGCTCGCCATAACATAGAGATGGTCTTCTATATCTGGCAGCCAGGCGGTATGGCCGACAGCGTCGCCGAATCGCTAATGGCCGCCGCCCGTCGCGGGGTTCACTGCCGGTTAATGCTCGACTCCGCGGGCAGTGTGGCCTTTTTCCGTAGCCCATGGGCGGCGATGATGCGTAACGCCGGCATTGAAGTGGTCGAGGCTCTCAAGGTCAATCTGATGCGTGTGTTTCTGCGCCGGATGGACCTGCGCCAACATCGTAAAATGGTGATGATCGATAACTATATCGCCTACACCGGCAGCATGAATCTGGTCGATCCCCGCTACTTTAAGCAGGACTCGGGGGTCGGGCAGTGGATTGACCTGATGGCGCGCATGGAAGGCCCGGTGGCGACCTCAATGGGCATCGTCTACTCCTGTGACTGGGAGATCGAGACCGGAAAGCGTATTCTGCCACCGCCGCCGGACGTCAATATCATGCCGTTTGAAGAGGCCAGTGGGCATACCATCCACACGATCGCCTCCGGTCCGGGCTTTCCGGAAGATCTGATCCATCAGGCGCTGCTCACCGCCGCCTACGCGGCGAAAGAGCATTTGATCATGACCACGCCCTACTTCGTACCCAGCGACGACCTGCTGCACGCTATCTGTACCGCCGCCCAGCGCGGCGTGGACGTGAGTATTATTTTACCGCGCAAGAACGATTCGCTGCTGGTGGGCTGGGCCAGCCGGGCCTTTTTCACCGAGCTGCTGGCGGCAGGGGTGAAGATTTACCAGTTTGAAGGCGGCCTGTTGCATACCAAGAGCGTGCTGGTCGATGGCGAACTGAGCCTGGTGGGAACCGTGAATCTGGATATGCGCAGCCTGTGGCTCAATTTTGAAATCACGCTGGTCATCGATGACGCCGGCTTCGGCAGCGATCTGGCGGCGGTTCAGGATGACTATATCTCGCGCTCGCGCCTGCTGGACGCCCGTCTCTGGTTAAAACGTCCGCTGTGGCAGCGGATCGCCGAGCGACTGTTTTACTTCTTCAGCCCGTTGCTGTAAAACGTGCCCATCAGATACCGAATGAGTAGCAATCATGGATATGGATTTAAACAACCGCCTGACCGAAGACGAAACGCTTGAGCAGGCATACGACATCTTCCTCGAACTGGCGGCCGATAACCTCGACCCGGCGGACATCATTCTGTTTAACCTGCAGTTTGAGGAGCGCGGCGGCGCCGAGCTGTTCGACCCATCCGCAGACTGGGAAGAGCATGTGGATTACGATCTGAACCCGGATTTCTTCGCCGAAGTGGTGATTGGCCTGGCGGATACCGACGGCGGGGAAATCAATGATATCTTCGCCCGCGTGCTGCTGTGCCGCGAGAAAGATCACAAGCTGTGTCATATTCTGTGGCGTGAATAACGCTGACCCGCCAGTGAAAAGCCTGCCGCGTTCCACCCGGCAGGCTTTTTTTATGCCGAGAGTTTACTTCGGTAAGACATGACCGCAGGCGTGGCAAAACCGGGCGTTATCGTCATGGTCGCCCTGCTGGCACTGCGGGCATACCCGCTGCTGGCGCCGCCGGTTCAGGGCGCTGGTCATATGGGTGGTGATAAGCCCGGTCGGAATGGCAATAATGGAGTAGCCGATCAGGATGAGAATGGAGGCCAGGATGCGGCCCAGCGGCGTGTGCGGCGTAATATCCCCGTAGCCGACGGTGGTGATGGTCACAATGGCCCAATAGACCGAAGCGTTGAGCGTGGTAAAACCATACTCTGGCCCTTCTATCAGGTACATTAACGAGCCGAAAATCACCATCACAATGGCGATAAACGAATAGAACAGGATCAGCTGATGGCGCGCGCTGACAATCGCCCGCCAGAACACATTGAGCGAAGGCATAAAGCGCAACAGTTTGAGAATACGCAACGCGCGGATCGCCCGCATTGCCCGCCAGGCAAAGACATAATTGAGGCTAATTTCCGGCCACAGCCACATCACGTATAGCGGCAGGATGGTCGCTAAGTCAATAAACCCCCAGAAGCTGAAAATGTAGTGGAGCGGATTGGGCCATGTCGCAATACGCAGCAGATACTCCAGGGTAAAGACCGCGGTCACCATCAGCTCCAGCCAGACGAATAAATGCCATTCATCTAATGTCAGATGATATTGCGTGCCCAGCCCCGATTCGACAAATATCACCACCACGCTGAGCAAGGCGAAAAGTCCGCACAGCCCTTCGAAGCGGCGGCCGGAACGTCGGTTTTGATCGAAAAGCAAATGATAAAGCCGCAGGCGAGCGGCAGAAAGCATACCCACTTCGTTAACCTCGCAAAAAAAAGGGCTGACCTGCGTCAGCCCCTGAGATTATAACGGGTCTACCTTAAGGCAGGAAACCGCATGGCGGAAACTGCCCTCCAGCACCGGGCGGGTTTTGGCGCACTCCGGTCCGGCGAGCGGACAGCGGGTGCGGAAGACACAGCCCGACGGCGGATTAATCGGCGAGGGTAATTCGCCCTCCAGCAGCTGGATGGTTTTCGTTTTTTCGAGGTCCGGATCGGGGATCGGCACCGCCGACATCAGCGCTTTGGTATAGGGGTGTAGCGGATTATGGTACACCTCATCGTAGGTTCCCAGCTCCACCGCATGGCCCAGATACATCACCAGTACGCGATCGGAGATGTGCTTAACCACCGCCAGATCGTGGGCGATAAATATCAGCGACAGTCCCATTTCACGCTGCAGCTGCTGCAGCAAGTTGACCACCTGAGCCTGGATGGACACATCAAGCGCGGACACCGGCTCATCGCAGATAATCAGCTTCGGCTCGAGGATCAGCGCCCGCGCAATGCCGATGCGCTGACACTGACCGCCAGAGAACTCGTGCGGATAGCGGTTGATCAGGTTAGGCAGCAGCCCGACTTTCATCATCATCGCCTTCACGCGATCGCGCACTTCCTGACGCGGCATCTTCGGATGATAGGTACGCAACGGCTCAGCGATGATTTCTCCGATGGTCATACGCGGGTTCAGCGAGGCCAGCGGATCCTGGAAGATCATCTGGATATCGCTGCGCACGTCGCGCCACTCTTCCTGCTTCATGCCCAGCAGATCTTTACCCAGCCAGGCCACTTTGCCATCGGTAGCCTTCACCAGACCAATAATGGCACGGGCGAAAGTCGATTTACCGCAGCCGGACTCCCCCACCACGCCGAGGGTCTCACCTTCATAGAGACGCAGCGTCACGCCATCTACGGCTTTCAGCGTTTTCGACGGCTGCCAGAACCACTGTTTGCCATCTTTAATATCGAAATGCACCTTCAGGTCGGCAATTTCGAGCAGGACTTTTCGTTGTTCAGTTACGGCGTTCATAGCAGCTCCCCCACCGGTTTAAAGCAGGCGCGCAGGCGGCCTGGCGCGAACGACTCCAGCGGCGGCGCGCTGCTGCACTGTTCCATTGCGTGCGGACAGCGCGGCTGGAATGGGCAGCCCTTCGGCAAACGCAGCAGGTTTGGCGGGTTGCCCGGAATGGTCAACAACGCATCGCCTTCGGCATCCAGACGAGGAACCGCATTCAACAGCCCAATAGAGTAAGGGTGAGACGGCTGATAGAAGACATCGCGCGCCTGACCATACTCCATGGTGCGGCCCGCGTACATCACCAGCACTTTATCGCAGATCCCCGCCACCACTCCGAGGTCATGGGTGATCATAATGATGGCCGTATTAAATTCGCGTTTCAGCTCATTCAGTAACGTCATGATCTGCGCCTGCACGGTGACGTCCAGGGCGGTGGTCGGCTCATCGGCAATCAGCAGCCGGGGCCGGCAGAGCAGCGCCATGGCAATCATCACGCGCTGGCGCATCCCGCCGGAGAACTCGTGTGGGAACATTTTCATGCGCTTGCGCGCTTCCGGCATTTTTACCGCGTCGAGCATCTTCACCGATTCTTCAAACGCTTCGGCTTTGCTCAGCCCTTTATGCAGCATCAGGACTTCCATTAACTGCTCGCCCACCCGCATATACGGGTTCAGAGAGGTCATCGGATCCTGGAAAATCATCGAGATTTGCTCGGCGCGCAGTTTATTTAGCTCACGCTCAGGCAAATTGAGGATTTGCCGACCGTTAAAGGTGGCGGAACCCCCGATTCGGCCGTTGGCCGCCAGCAGTCCCATCAGGGCGAAGGCGGTCTGCGATTTACCGGAGCCGGACTCCCCGACAATACCGAGCGTCTCCCCCGCCTGCAGGGTGAAGTTCAGATCATTGACGGCGGTGACATCGCCATCCGGCGTATTAAAGGTGACGCGAAGATCTTTCACGTCCAGCAGCAGGCCGCTGTGGCTCTGCGCTTGCGGCGCTTTTGCCGTTTCAATCATGGTCATGGCAGCGCTCCTTAGCGGTCTTTCGGGTCGAGGGCATCACGCAGACCATCGCCGATAAAGTTGAAACAGAACAGGGTCACCACCAGGAAACCCGCCGGGAACAGCAGCAGCCAGGGCGAGACTTCCATTGAGTTGGCGCCATCGCTGAGCAATGCCCCCCAGCTGCTGAGCGGCTCCTGCGTCCCCAACCCCAGGAAGCTGAGGAAGGATTCAAAGAGGATCATGCTGGGGACCAGCAGCGAGGCGTACACCACCACCACGCCCAGCACATTAGGAACGATATGGCGCAGCACGATGCTCGCTGTGGAGACCCCGCCGACCTGCGCCGCCTCAATAAACTCTTTGCGCTTCAGGCTCAAGGTCTGTCCGCGTACGATACGCGCCATATCCAGCCAGGAGACCATGCCGATAGCGACAAAAATCAACAGGATATTCTGGCCAAAAAAGGTCACCAGCAGGATAACGAAGAACATAAACGGGAAGGAGTTGAGGATCTCCAGCAGACGCATCATTACCGAATCCACTTTGCCGCCGAGATAACCGGAAAGCGAACCGTACAGCGTGCCGAGGATCACCGCCACCAGCGCCGCCGCCACCCCGACCATCAGCGAAATACGCCCGCCGATCGCCACGCGCACCAGCAGATCGCGACCGGAGGAATCGGTCCCGAAGTAGTGGCCAGAGGCCATGTCCGGGGCGTTGGACATCATGCCCCAGTCGGTGTCGAAATAGGAGAATGACGACACCATCGGCGCGAAGGTCACGAACAGCGCAATAAGCACCAGCATAATCAGGCTGGTGACCGCGGCGCGGTTGTGCATAAAGCGGCGACGCGCATCCTGCCAGAGGCTACGCCCCTCCACTTCCAGCTTCTCACTGAAGTTTTCCAGCGCCTCGCTATTTTTCTTACTTAACATCATGGCGAACTCCGGCTTCAGTAGCGAATCTTCGGATCGATAACGGCGTACAGCACGTCAACGATGGCGTTGAACAGGATAGTCAGGGCGCCAACCAGGATCGTCAGGCTGAGCACCAGCGAGTAGTCGCGGTTAAGCGCCCCGTTAACGAACAGCTGGCCAATCCCCGGCAGGCCGTAAATGGTTTCAATGACCATTGAGCCCGTAATGATGCCCACGAAAGCCGGCCCCATATAGGAGAGCACCGGCAGCAGCGCCGGCTTCAGCGCATGGCGCAAAATAATGCGGCGCATCGGCAGCCCCTTCGCCCGCGCGGTGCGGATAAAGTTAGAGTGCAGCACTTCAATCATTGAGCCGCGGGTAATACGCGCGATACTGGCGATATAGGCCAGGGAAAGCGCCACCATCGGCAGGATCATAAATTTCAGCGCCCCGCCGTTCCAGCCTCCGCCCGGCAACCAGTGCAGGGTAATGGCAAAGATCATCACCAGCAGAGGCGCCACCACAAAGCTCGGAATAACCACGCCGGTCATGGCTACCCCCATCACCGCATAGTCCCAGCGGGTATTCTGCTTCAAAGCGGCAATAACGCCCGCAGCGACACCGATCACAACCGCCAGCAAAAAGGCGGCGAAGCCCAGTTTCGCCGAAACCGGGAAGCTGGCCGCCACCAGATCGTTGACCGAATAATCTTTGTATTTAAAGGAGGGACCAAAATCGCCATGCGCCAGCTGCTTCAGGTAATTGAAGTACTGCGTCATGATGGGGTCGTTTAAATGGTATTTTGCTTCAATATTCGCCATGACTTCCGGCGGTAGCGTGCGTTCCCCGGTAAAAGGACTTCCCGGAGCCAAACGCATCATGAAGAATGAGATGGTGATAAGAATAAATAGCGTCGGAATCGCTTCCAGACAGCGACGTAAGATAAATTTTAACATTGCCCGTACCTTCTGGCGTGTGCCTTTGCACTGCTCTCAAATAAGACACGATGGAGCGAGCACAGGCCCGCTCCACGTATTGCCATTAATGTTTGATAACGTAAAGGTCTTTTGTATAGACGTTATCCATCGGGTCTTTACCGGTGTAGCCACCGACCCACGGTTTCACCAGGCGGGCGTTAACATAGTAATAGACCGGTACGATCGCGCTGTCTTTATCCAGCTGCTGCTCTGCTTTCGCATAGGCCGCCGTGCGCTGTGCTTCATCGGATGCTTTTACGGATTCAGCCATAATTTTGTCGAACGCCGGGCTCTTATAGTGCGCAGTGTTCATTGAGCTGTCAGAAAGCATGGTGTTCAGGAAAGAGGTTGGCTCGTTATAGTCAGCGCACCAGCCCGCACGCGCCACGTCATAGGTGCCCTGATGACGGGTATCGAGGAACGTCTTCCACTCCTGGTTGACCAGCTTCACGTCAATGCCCAGGTTTTTACGCCACAGCGAGGCGGCGGCAATCGCCAGCTTCTTGTGCAAATCAGAGGTGTTATACAGCAGGTTGAAGGTCAACGGTTTATCGGCGCTATAGCCGGCTTCGGCCAGCAGTTTTTTCGCTTCTTCATTCCGTTTTTCCTGCGACCAGGTAAACCATTCCGGCTCGGTCAGCTTCGCGCCATCGGTATACGGCGGGGTGTAGCCGTAGGCCGGCAGATCGCCCTGTCCTTTCACCTTATTGGCAATGATATCGCGATCCAGACCCAGCTTCAGCGCGGTACGCACGCGCACGTCGGTGAACGGCGCTTTCTGGTTGTTAATTTCGTAGTAATAAGTACACAGATACGGGTCAACGTGCAGCTCGTTCGGGATCTCTTTTTTCAGTTTCTGGAAGAGCTCGATCGGCAGCTGGTTATAGGTCATATCCAGTTCACCGCTGCGATAACGGTTAACATAGGTCACTTCAGAAGAGGTCGGCAGCCAGGTGACGGTGTTGATAACGGTTTTGGCATTATCCCAGTAATGCGGGTTGCGCTCCATCACGATACGTTCGTTGACCACCCAGTCTTTCAGGGTGTAGGCGCCGTTGGTGACGATATTGCCAGGCTGCGTCCACTTCTCGCCAAACTTTTCAATCGCTGGTTTATAGACAGGAGACATCGCCGGGTTAACCAGCAGTTTGTAAAAATAGGGTACCGGCTCGCTGAGGGTGACTTCCAGCGTATGGTCGTCAATGGCTTTTACGCCCAGCTCGCCTGGGGCTTTCTTGCCGTCAATGATTTCATCAACGTTGAGGATATGACCATACTGCGGGTAGCTAGCATAAGGAGACGCTGTTTTCGGGTCTACCAGACGCTGCCAGCTATAAACGAAATCCTGGGCGGTAACCGGCTCGCCGTTAGACCATTTCGCATCTTTACGCAGATGGAAGGTCCAGACTTTGAAATCTTTATTATCCCAGCTCTCTGCCACACCAGGGATCGGGTGGCCATCTTTCGGCGAGGTATTCAGCAAGCCTTCGAACAGGTCGCGGCTAATATTCGCCTCGGGCACCCCTTCAATTTTATTCGGGTCCAGCGATTGCGGCTCGGCGCCGCTATTTCGCACCAGCGTTTGCTTATCCGAAAGCTGCACACCGGCCGGGACATCCGCTGCCATAGCCATATTGCCAGCCATGAGCGCGGATAGCACTCCTGCGGCGATCAAACGTTTTTTAGTGATGATGGTCATTGTGTTGTAACTCCAGTCATTATAATTACTGGTTTTTTAACCAGCCTGTTTTTTTTCCCGTTTTCGGGATCTGTCCAACGCAGGAGTGTTTGCGATTGGCAGATTGCTATCACCGACTTATTTATTACGACCGCTCGAACGGCAGTCTTAACGTCGATTCGTTCCCCCCTCGCTGGAGGGCAGTTCAGGCGCAATGAGACGATTAAAAATGATTCTCATTTACACGCATAATTCAGCAGACGATAACGGCGGAAAGTACCAAAAGGTAAACACCTCCGCCAATGCAATTTGCAAATATGTTACCGGATTCTCTTTTATTGCCGGCTTTGCCAGCGTCACTAGCGGTTGCCACAATACGCCGATACAAAAATATTCTTATTAATCATACTGTTACGACATTTACATCAGTCATCATACTGAGCAGCGACCACAAGATGATTTTTTGTACAAAAATTTAACAATAGATTACTTTTTAGCACATTCATCTGCAGCCTTGTTAAAATTACTAATATCATTTCGATGATCCGACAGCAAGCGCCAGAGAATGATGTGAAGAAAATAACATCACAGGAGGGAGAGACGTGAGGGGAATGTTAAGAGAAATATTTCATATCTTAATGAAAAATATGAAATTAATAGCGATATCGCAAAATAGTATTCCTACCGCCGGTTCCGCGCTGGTTAATAGGTTTTGCTAATAATCGCGCAGGCGTGAAGGGAGCCTCCCCGCCTGCGTGGCAACGAACTAACTCAGCAGCCCCGGGAAGAGCGCTTTAATCCCCGTCACAATAAACTCAATGCCGAGAGCCATCAGCAGCAGGCCCATAATACGGGTGATAACGTTAATCCCTGTCTGCCCCAGCAGACGCACCAGCCATGGCGCCATGCGGAAAATCCCCCAGCAGCAGAGGGCAAAGACCGCAATCGCCAGTGAAAAACCGACGAGATGCACCCAGGAGTGATACCGCGTACCCCATACGATAGTGGAACTGATTGCCCCCGGTCCGGCCATTAACGGTAGCGCGAGAGGAACGACGCCGATGCTCTCCCTTACCGCCGTCTCCGACTTCTCCTGCTTGTTCTGCTTATCTTCGCCTAGCTTACCGCTGATCATCGACATCGCGATGGTCACCACCAGGATGCCGCCGGCGATACGGAAGGAATCAATGGAGATACCAAAAATCTGCAGAATGCCATCGCCGAGAAACAGTGACGTCAGGAGGATGATCGCCACCGACAGGTTGGCGGTCAGGTTGGTCTTATTGCGCACTGCTGCCGGCTGGTAGCTGGTCATACTAATGAACACCGGAATAATGCCCACCGGGTTAACCAGGGCAAATAAGCCGATGAAAAACTTGAAATATGCAGAAAAATCGAACAGTGATTGAGTCACAATGGGCTCCGCAGCATCATCAAAATTGGCGGTTGACTGTTAACAGCATAAAATAACTGCGCGAAACATACGCTTTTTGCATGCAATATTCATTATAAATATGCATAACCCGGTGATATGTATCGAATGTTAGCTATTTGTAGTTTTAATGCTAATCGTTTTTTTAATTTCAAAACCCTCCCATTACACTTGATCGAACCGGTCAAAAAGCAGCCAGCTGAAAGGTATCAGCAGTGCCAATACTTGATCTAAATCACGTAATTTGTACTCAGAAGTGAGTAATCTTGATGACACCAACAGAGTGGAAGGCAGCAGTACCTGAAAGTTAAAAAGAGAAAGCTTTTTTAGTAAATCGGTAAAACAGCGTCCTGATTTTCCTACATAAACATTTACATGCAAGCTGTTTACAGCCTGTCTATAATGTCGAATCGAGCGACTGATTTACTAAAAAAGTTTAACATTATCAGGAGAGCATTATGGCTGTTACTAATATCGCTGAACTGAACGCGCTTGTTGAGCGTGTCAAGAAAGCCCAGCGTGAATATGCCAGTTTCACTCAAGAACAAGTCGACAAAATCTTCCGCGCCGCCGCGCTGGCCGCTGCAGATGCTCGAATCCCTCTCGCCAAAATGGCCGTTGCCGAATCCGGCATGGGCATCGTTGAAGACAAAGTGATCAAAAACCACTTCGCTTCCGAATACATTTACAACGCTTATAAAGACGAAAAAACCTGTGGCGTCCTGTCAGAAGACGACACCTTTGGTACCATCACTATCGCTGAACCTATCGGCATCATCTGCGGTATCGTACCGACCACTAACCCGACTTCAACAGCAATCTTCAAATCGCTCATCAGCCTGAAGACGCGTAACGCCATCATTTTCTCTCCGCACCCGCGTGCTAAAGAAGCCACCAACAAAGCGGCTGACATCGTCCTGCAGGCTGCCATCGCTGCCGGCGCGCCGAAAGACCTGATTGGCTGGATCGATCAGCCGTCTGTTGAACTGTCTAACGCCCTGATGCACCACCCGGACATCAACCTGATCCTTGCGACCGGTGGTCCAGGCATGGTGAAAGCAGCATACAGCTCCGGTAAACCTGCTATCGGCGTAGGTGCCGGTAACACCCCGGTGGTGATTGATGAAACGGCTGACATCAAACGCGCCGTTGCTTCCGTTCTGATGTCTAAAACCTTCGATAACGGCGTTATCTGTGCTTCTGAGCAGTCCGTTGTGGTGGTTGATTCCGTTTATGACGCGGTTCGCGAACGTTTCGCCAGCCACGGCGGCTACCTGCTGCAGGGTAAAGAGCTGAAAGCCGTTCAGGACATTATCCTGAAAAATGGCGCGCTGAACGCCGCTATCGTTGGTCAGCCTGCGGCGAAAATCGCTGAACTAGCAGGCTTCACCGTACCGGCCACGACTAAAATTCTGATTGGCGAAGTCACCGACGTTGACGAAAGCGAGCCGTTTGCTCACGAAAAACTGTCTCCGACGCTGGCGATGTACCGTGCGAAAGATTTCGAAGACGCCGTGACCAAAGCTGAAAAACTGGTCGCCATGGGCGGTATCGGTCATACCTCTTGCCTGTACACCGACCAGGATAACCAGCCGGCTCGCGTGGCTTACTTCGGCCAGATGATGAAAACGGCGCGTATCCTGATCAACACCCCGGCTTCTCAGGGTGGTATCGGTGACCTGTACAACTTCAAACTCGCTCCTTCCCTGACTCTGGGTTGTGGTTCCTGGGGTGGTAACTCCATCTCTGAAAACGTTGGTCCGAAACACCTGATCAACAAGAAAACCGTTGCTAAGCGAGCTGAAAACATGTTGTGGCACAAACTTCCGAAATCTATCTACTTCCGTCGTGGCTCCCTGCCTATCGCACTGGATGAAGTGATTACTGATGGTCACAAACGCGCGCTGATCGTGACTGACCGCTTCCTGTTCAACAACGGCTATGCCGATCAGATCACCTCCGTACTGAAAGCAGCGGGTGTTGAAACTGAAGTCTTCTTCGAAGTTGAAGCTGACCCGACGCTGACCATCGTACGTAAAGGCGCCGACCTGGCGAACTCCTTTAAACCAGACGTGATCATCGCGCTGGGCGGCGGTTCCCCGATGGATGCGGCAAAAATCATGTGGGTCATGTACGAACATCCGGAAACCCACTTCGAAGAACTGGCGCTGCGCTTTATGGACATCCGTAAACGTATCTACAAGTTCCCGAAAATGGGTGTTAAAGCCAAGATGGTGGCGATCACTACCACCTCCGGTACCGGTTCTGAAGTTACGCCGTTCGCCGTTGTGACCGATGATGCGACAGGTCAGAAATATCCGCTGGCAGACTACGCGCTGACCCCGGATATGGCCATCGTCGATGCCAACCTGGTGATGGATATGCCGAAATCGCTGTGTGCGTTCGGTGGTCTGGATGCCGTGACCCACGCCCTGGAAGCTTACGTTTCCGTGCTGGCTTCTGAGTTCTCTGACGGCCAGGCTCTGCAGGCGCTGAAACTGCTGAAAGAGTACCTGCCGGCTTCCTACCACGAAGGTTCCAAGAACCCGGTTGCCCGCGAGCGCGTACACAGTGCCGCCACCATCGCCGGTATCGCGTTTGCTAACGCCTTCCTCGGCGTGTGTCACTCCATGGCGCACAAACTGGGTTCCCAGTTCCATATTCCGCACGGTCTGGCCAACGCCCTGCTGATCTGCAACGTTATCCGCTACAACGCGAATGACAACCCGACCAAGCAGACCGCGTTCAGCCAGTACGACCGTCCGCAGGCTCGTCGTCGCTACGCTGAAATCGCCGATCACCTGGGTCTCTCCGCACCGGGCGACCGTACCGCAGCGAAAATCGAGAAGCTGCTGGCATGGCTGGAAAGCGTGAAAGCTGAGCTGGGTATTCCGAAATCTATCCGCGAAGCTGGCGTTCAGGAAGCTGACTTCCTGGCCCACGTTGATAAGCTGTCTGAAGATGCATTCGATGACCAGTGCACCGGCGCTAACCCGCGCTACCCGCTGATCTCCGAGCTGAAACAGATCCTGCTGGATACCTACTACGGTCGCGAGTTCGTCGAAGGTGAAGCAGCCGCGAAAGCCGAAGCAGCTCCGGTGAAAGCTGAGAAAAAAGCGAAAAAATCCGCTTAATCGACAAGCATAAACGTTCTGCAAGCCCCGTCATCTGACGGGGCTTTTTTTTGCCCACCGACAGCCAAGCTTTAACGCCTGCTGGCCCAACGGAGCGCAGGCAATAAAAAGGCGCCCACAGGCGCCTGGACGAGCTTCTGCGCGTATTAGCTGGGGCGGTGCTGGTTTTGTACCTGAGTTAACGAGCCGACGCTCAGCGCCTCTTTATAATGCTTACGACAAACTGACACGTACCGCTCATTGCCGCCGATGACGACCTGCTCGCCCTCGTTGTAAGGACGCCCCTCCTGATCGAGGCGCAGCACCATACTGGCCTTCCGGCCGCAGAAACAGATGGTTTTCAGCTCCACCAGCTTATCTGACCAGGCCAGTAAATACTGGCTGCCGGTAAAGAGCTCACCGCGAAAGTCTGTCCGCAAGCCATAGCAAAGCACAGGAATATCCAGCGTATCGACAACTTCAGACAGCTCATGAACCTGCTCGCGCGTCAGAAACTGGCTTTCATCCACCAGCACGCAGTGAATCGGCTTTAGCTTGTGCTCTGCGGCAATATCGTTAAATAGCGACGTCTGTGGATTATACAATCGGGCCGGCGAGGAGAGACCGATACGCGAGCTGACTTTTCCGGCGCCAAAGCGGTCATCAATCTCAGCGGTATAAACGACGGTACGCATCCCCCGCTCCTGGTAATTGTACGAAGATTGCAACAGAGCGGTCGACTTACCTGCATTCATTGCAGAGTAGTAGAAATAAAGTTGTGCCATCGGCTGCGTGACCCCAATCAAAGTGTTTTATCGCGGCGGCGATTGTACCATATTTTATGCGTACAGCCGCCCATTCGACAGGGGTATTGTATCGCAGCTGAAGAGCCTGCAAAGCCAAAGGATTAAGAGGATGAATTGAATTTTCAGGGCCATTATTTGTACGCCCCGTTACGCTACTGGCGGGGTAACCATTGTCTTTTCGTGCTTATAGGGCGGTTACATATGGGGCTATAAGCGGCGCCGCGCGTTGTTTTATATTAAGCCTCATAACCAAAAATGCGCTAATACTGACGAGGGTTATTTACCCATGTAAAGGATAATTTTTCTCACCGAACCTCAGAAAAAGCATACCGTCTCAGTGTTTTAGCTTACCTTCTGCTCATCGCTATAAGGATGAAAGATGTGAAGCGGCACGGGAATTTTAACTTAAATTAATTAATTCTCGCGACAAATAACCAGTAATTTTGAATTCCTTACATTCCCCCCTATTGCACAACGCATTTTATCGCTCTATTATTAGTTCAACAAACCACCCCACAATATAAGTTTGAGATTACTACAATGAGCGAAGCACTTAAAATTTTGAACAACATCCGTACTCTTCGTGCGCAGGCAAGAGAATGCACCCTGGAAACGCTCGAAGAAATGCTGGAAAAATTAGAAGTCGTTGTTAACGAGCGCCGTGAAGAAGAAAACGCCGCCGCGGCAGAAATTGAAGAACGTACGCGTAAGCTGCAGCAATATCGTGAAATGCTGATCGCTGACGGTATTGATCCGAATGAACTGCTGAGCACCATGGCAGCCGTTAAAGCCGGTACCAAAACCAAGCGTGCTGCACGTCCGGCTAAATACAGCTATGTCGACGAAAACGGCGAAACCAAAACCTGGACCGGCCAGGGCCGTACCCCGGCGGTGATCAAAAAAGCAATGGATGAGCAAGGTAAATCACTGGACGATTTCCTGATCTAATCTCCGTTGTTACGATATAAAAAATCCCGCTGCGGCGGGATTTTTTTTGCCCCCAGGGGCCGATATAAAAAACCGGGAGCGCATCTGCGACTCCCGGTTTTGTGCTTTCAGCAGCGCTGCGGATTACTTAGCAACCGCGGTTTCCAGCCAGGCTTTAAAATCGTCACCCAGCGTTTTGTGGCGAATACCATATTCGACGAACGCCTGCATGTAGCCAAGCTTATTACCGCAGTCATGGCTCTTGCCTTTCATATGATAAGCTTCGACCGTCTCTTTTTCGATCAGCATATCAATCGCGTCAGTCAACTGAATTTCATCACCGGCACCCGGAGGTGTCTTCGCCAGCAGCGGCCAGATATCGGCGCTGAGGACATAGCGCCCCACCACCGCCAGGTTGGACGGCGCAACGTCAGCTTTTGGCTTCTCGACCACGCCTACCATCGGCACGCTTTCTCCCGGCTTGAGAGATTCACCTTTACAGTCAACGACACCGTAAGCGGTCACGTCGTCGACAGGCTCAACCATAATCTGGCTGGCGCCGGTCTCATCGAAACGAGAGATCATCTCTGCGAGGTTATCGCGGCTCAGATCGGATTCATATTCATCCAGAATAACGTCCGGCAGAATAACTGCGACCGGCTCATCACCCACCACCGGATGGGCGCAAAGCACCGCGTGTCCCAGACCTTTTGCCAGGCCCTGACGAACTTGCATAATGGTTACGTGCGGCGGACAAATAGACTGCACTTCTTCCAGCAGCTGGCGTTTCACACGTTTTTCCAGCATCGCTTCCAGCTCAAAACTGGTATCGAAATGGTTTTCGATAGAGTTTTTGGACGAGTGCGTTACCAGAACAATTTCAGTAATTCCTGCAGCGATACATTCATTAACAACGTACTGAATTAACGGCTTATCTACCAGCGGCAGCATTTCTTTTGGAATCGCTTTGGTGGCCGGCAGCATCCTGGTGCCTAATCCCGCAACCGGGATAACCGCTTTTCTGACTTTAGAATTAAGGGCAGCCATTGAAATCTCCTGGACTGTTTGTTTTTTAAACTTCTCGTTACAAATAACGTGTCGAGTATATCAGTCAACCGCGTATTCACTGGTCTGAAAAGCTTCCGATAGCCTCGAATTAGGACTTTTACGCATAAAACTGCTCGATGTTACCACCGCTAAAGGACAACGGGTAATCCCGTCTGCTTAGATATAAACGCAATTGCTCACTCCGCAGACAACATTAAGCGTAAACGGCCTCCCGCCCCCCAAATTTGGCACTGCCATGAGGTACAGCGTTGACTAATTTGATTAAGGTAAGCATCACCCAGGGTGCCCAAAGGAACGCCATTGCTAATCTGAATTTGATGCTCACCGGTATTCAGCGTGCCATTAAGTCCCGCCGACACCAGAATTAAATTTTTCAGTCCGCTGTGGTAATACCCCACTAACAAAGGAAACTGGCCGGGAAGGTTTGCCTGACGCAGGAGCTGATTCACCTGTTTTAGCAGACTCCCCATTTCTGGTAGCCGCTGTCCCTGATGCGCCAGCTGCTCCTGTAGCAAGCCATTGAACAACGCGCGCAATAATAAAGCGGCCAGGACGCCATTATCTCCTGCCCGTGTGACATCCAGACAATAGAAGGCCAAATCATTGTCCGAGAGCGGCGCGATATCAAGTACCAGACCGGGTTTATCCGCCGACACCAGCTGGCGATAATGAATGCGGCAGTGCGACATTTCCTGTTGCACCGGCGGCTGTAATTCCTGCAGTAATCGTGAAGCCGCAGTGGGATTACTGACCAGCGCGTCCCAGTCCTCAAATAAACGCTCTTCCTCTTCCACCCGTGAACTGAACATCGCAGGATAGAGGCAGGCATAAACGGTTTCGCGCAGGCGATCGAAATCTTTTACTGGCTTTAACAACACGTCCTGAACGCCAAGCCGCAACGCTTTGGCTATATCGGCCATGTTTTCGGTAGCGGAAATCATCAGGATCGGTAGCTGCTCGCCGCGATTACGCAACGTCTCCACCAGCTCCAGACCGTTCATTCTCGGCATCGAAATGTCGCAAATCATCAGGTCCGGATGCACCTCCGTCATTTTATGCAGGGCATCCTTGCCATCTTCCGCCTGGAAGGTTGTTGCTCCCAGCGAGGTCAGCCATCCATGCAAGAGTGAGCGGAAAACGGGTTCGTCTTCAACTATCAGAATCTGTTTTCCCGCCAATGGCTGCGTCATGATATCTCCCCTGGCTGACGATAATTCAATAGTGGCACGCTATTCTCACTATCGCCTGTCAGAATTTGCTTAAGTCAGGTACTCGTGCGTCAAATCGCGGTACGCACTAAGGGTAATAATTCATCCATTTTCTTTTCTACCGCCAACTGCCCTGCGGTAATCGCCTCGCCGGCGCGATGGAAATCAAGCGTCGAGACTTGCGGACAGTACGGTTGCAACAGGATATCCGGCGGGTCACCCGCCATACGATTGCGTTTAAGACGGTTCTCCAGGACCTGGATAGAGGTGGTCATGATCTCCATCGCCGTCGGCGTCACGGCCGTACGGCGGGAACTCATTTGCGTCAAGCGTGCGCGCAGACGAGTATGCCATGGCCCCTCCTTCGCTTCGGCTTCCCGCCGCGGCGTTTCGAGGGAGAATAAATCCTGCTGCATAAGGTGGGCATCATGTTGCAAATCCACGGCAATCACGATATCCGCCCCCATTGCCCGCGTAAGCGATACGGGAACCGGATTGACCACCGCGCCATCGACCAGCCAGTAACCGTTATGCCTGACCGGCGACATTAACCCCGGCATACTGCAGGAGGCTCGAATCGCTAAGTGCAGATCGCCTTCGGTAAACCACAGCTCCCGGCCAGTGCTTAAATTTGTCGCGACGGCGGCAAATCGCCGTTCGCAGTGTTCGATATCGGTCACGGGCATGATGCGGCGATAATGATTGAACACCTTTTCACCCCGCAATAGTCCACCGCGGCGCCAGGAGAGATCCATCAGTTTCAGAACGTCCCAGTTGCTGAAAGAGCAGACCCAGGACTCAAGGGCCGGGAGTCGGTTACAGGCATACGCCGCCCCTACCAGCGAACCGATAGAGCAACCGGCCACGATATCAATCTCAATGCCGGCCTGCTGGAGGGCGTTGATGACGCCAATATGCGACCATCCGCGGGCGGCGCCCGCACCTAACGCCAGACCAATTTTAAGCTTTCTCATTAGTACTGATAACTATCCTTCCACTCTGAGCGTGGCAACATTGTCACGGCTCAGTTAACATAAAGCCCTTTGGCGTAGAAGCGCCGTTACTCTTTCTTCCATGGAGGCAATTTTGTCGCAATTATGCCCCTGTGGCAGCGCACTGGAGTATAGCTCATGTTGCCAGCGATATCTGTCCGGCGCTGAGCTTGCGCCAGGCCCGTCACAGCTTATGCGCTCCCGTTACAGCGCGTTCGTCATGAAAGATGCCGACTATCTGATCAAAACCTGGCATCCGTCCTGTCAGGCGCAGCAGTTTCGCGCCGAACTGGAGAAAGGCTTTGCCCACACCGAATGGCTGGGTTTAACCCTGTTCGCCAGCGATGATGGACGAGCCGCCAATGAAGGCTTTGTCAGCTTTATCGCCCGCTTTAATGACAATAACCGCCCGGGCGCCATTATTGAACGTTCCAGATTCTTAAAAGAAAATGGACAGTGGTACTATATCGACGGGACACGGCCGCTGATTGGCCGTAACGACCCCTGCCCTTGCGGTTCAGGTAAAAAATTTAAAAAATGCTGCGGCCAGTAACGCTACCGCAGCGCTTGCAAACACTACAGGATTTTCCTCGCGATGCATTCATTACAACGTAAAGTACTACGCACTATTTGCCCTGATCAGAAAGGCCTCATCGCGCGTATCACCAATATCTGCTACAAGCACGAACTTAACATTGTGCAGAACAACGAATTTGTTGACCACCGTACCGGTCGTTTCTTTATGCGCACCGAACTGGAAGGCATCTTCAACGACGCTATTCTGCTGGCCGATCTGGACAGCGCCCTGCCGGAAGGCTCGATTCGTGAACTCAATCCGGCAGGCCGCCGCCGGGTAGTGATTCTGGTGACGAAAGAGGCGCACTGCCTCGGCGATCTGCTGATGAAAGCCAACTACGGCGGGCTGGATGTCGACATTGCCGCGGTTATTGGCAACCATGACACCCTGCGCCCGCTGGTGGAACGTTTTGGCATCCCGTTTGAACTGGTCAGCCATGAAGGGCTGAGCCGCGAAGAGCACGACAAGCAGATGGGCGACGCGATTGCCGCCCACGAACCGGATTACGTGGTGCTGGCCAAGTATATGCGCGTTCTTACGCCGGAATTTGTCGCTCGTTTCCCGAACAAGATCATTAATATTCACCACTCGTTCCTGCCGGCGTTTATCGGCGCGCGTCCGTATCATCAGGCCTATGAGCGCGGTGTGAAGATCATCGGCGCCACCGCCCACTACGTGAATGATAACCTGGACGAAGGTCCCATCATTATGCAGGACGTCATTCACGTCGATCATACTTATACCGCAGAAGATATGATGCGTGCCGGGCGCGATGTCGAAAAAAACGTATTGAGCCGGGCGCTGTATCAGGTCCTGGCGCAGCGCGTCTTCGTCTACGGTAACCGGACGATTATTCTTTAATCGACTGAGAAATGAATTGGTTAGCTTTCCGGCGTTACGGGTAAAAATCAGGCAACCAGTTTATTTTTGTCAAAGGAATGCTTTACAGGGGCGCATCATTTGGTATGATGCGCCCCGCTTCCCGAGAAGGAAGCAGGCCAGTAATAAGCATTACCCCGTGGTGGGGTTCCCGAGCGGCCAAAGGGAGCAGACTGTAAATCTGCCGTCATCGAC